>CAJQHM010000047.1 GCA_905478195.1 uncultured Pseudomonadales bacterium | reverse complement strand
CGATTTCACCACGCGCCTGAGCAGCGTGAATTCCCAAGTAGCATTCTCACCCAATCTCTATTGGATCAGTCTACTTCAGTACGACAACGTCTCCGAAGAGATTGGCATTAACACGCGACTGCAGTGGGTTCCCAAGGCGGGTCAGGAGGCATTCGTGGTATTGAACTACAATCTTCAGGACTGGGATCAGGACAACACCTTCAATACAGCATTTTCGGACTTAAGTGTAAAGCTTCGCTATACGTTTAGGTTCTAACTCGAATTAATAGTGAGTGCTAGTTAGGCGGCAGCATTGCGAGCCAGAAATCCCAACATCCAACTCTCTATCGACTCTGCCAACCCAGGGATAAAGAGAATGGACAGACAGACCAGCAACGAAATCGAAATCAGCAGAGCAAGATAGGTTTTGATTTTTATGACTCTATCCTCCTGTACGCGGAGCAAGCTCGAATACCCAAGTCTCACCAGACTCGATTGCCTCTTTGGTTATTCTCGATCGATACTTCGCTATTTTCTTTTCGATGACGCCGTCAAGTAGCGGACTGTAGAAAACTCTTTCTAGCTTACGCTCATAGCGAACGCCGTTGATACGCACTACAGCGAGGCCGTCGCCTTCGTAGGCTTGCACCGCCCATTTTTTCCAGCGCCGACCCAACCACGTTCCCATATAGTCCGACGTTATATAAATCTTACCGTCGCTCTCTTCTATCCAGATGAGTCGAGAACTTAGAGGATCATCAAGCTGAAGATGAATAGTCCCGACATCATCGGTAAAGCTCCAGTCTGGCTCAGGACCCAAATAGAGCTCTCCCGTAACAAGCTCACCGCCGGGAAAGATAATCGAAGGCCCATCATTGTTGCGATTCTCAAAGCTCATAGTTGCCAGCGCCACGGCTGGAATTGTCACCAGGGCAATGAGTAGCTGAACAACGACTATTAGAAATTTTCTCGCCAAAATATATCCACTACCTGTACTGGTATAGAAAAACTATGTACTCTTCTGTCACAACTTACTCCACCATTGCGATCAAACGGCGCTCTCGCAACAGCATGAACAGGGGTACGGTCATCGCGGCTGCAATGACGAGGGTAAGAACGAAGATCACTGCCCATAAGCCATAGGACATATTAAGACGCCTCGTCTCTATAAACGAGAATACAAGAAACGCAGTTACGACGACGATTAAATCATTAGTAAAAGAAGATGCTGCGGGGTTGTCATAGAGGCCTTCTATATAACTCATCTCCATCGGCTGAAGATTGAAATACCAGGTAACACACACTCCAACAACAGCAAGCACACCATATAATACCTGTAATCCTGTAATTTTCATTATTCTTACCTATCTAGTCGAATTGAGAAATCGTAGTTCGGTACAGCAAGCGATCATGACCGTCATATCCGCCTGTCGCTTTGTGCAAAACGCTGCGGTTATCCCACATTACTAACATATTAGGCTGCCACTTGTGACGATAGACAAATTGTGGCGAGCCTTGATATTGGTAAAGCTCCTGTAATAACTCCTTACTCTCTTTCTCACCCATGCCAACAAAACCTTGGATATATCCCGCCGTAGAATACAAAGCCAATGCCCCTGTTTCTGTGTGCGCTCGAATAAATGGGTGATTGTGTGTGCGCCTGGCCTCATCTGACACAACTATACTCATGCTGCGGCCAGTATTTTTTTTGTGCCTGTCACTATAGACGCCGTCGGGCGAATAGGCAGACTCCGCCGAATGAATTGCGGTTAAGTGCTCAATCTTGTTCTTTAGCGCACAAGGCAATTCGTCGTAGGCTTTGTGTTGATTCGCGAATAGCGTGTCGCCGCCAAGGGGAGGAATCTTTATACCATAGAGACAGGTAGCGATCGGCGGCTTGACCTGAAAACTCCAATCTGTATGCCAGTTCTCTGCAAACAGAGGAGTAGTCTCATTGGCGTCGCGGGATATGGCCGCAATGTGACTACTGCCCTCTATTGGATTGAAGAAGGGATCATCGCCAAAATTACCAAAGTGCAGAGTAAAGCGCTCAAGATCTGCAGGACTTAGTAACTGATCGGGAAACACCAGCACATGGTATTGCAGCCAGGCCTGACGCAGTTCCGTCACAGCCTCTTGAGTAATCTCTGCTGAGAGATCGATATTTCTAACTGTCGCTCCACAAGGAGCATCGATAGGATCGACTACTATCATCACGTCGTTCTCAAAGTAGAATCTAAGATTCCGCAGTTAGCGCTGTCGAAGCATCCCTAACGGCAGCCCCGCTACGGCTCATCAACATGCCCGCTATCGCCATCACTCCGCCGCTAATAATCAGCGCAGCATCACCAACATTGATGCCAATAACTTCGGTTGTCGGCAAAGCAATTAAGCCGCCGCCAATAATCACCAGGGCGCGACCGGCAACACCGAGTGGTCCGGCACGATCCAGAAAACCCACCGCAAGCACATAGCGCTGCAAGGTACCTGCGATCAAAATTATCCCCACTATTACCTTAATAGTGGCAAAGAGCGTCTCCCACAATGTGCCAGAAAGAATTAGCGCAGGCTCTAGGACAAAGAAGAAGGGAATAAAGTAGATAACACTGCCCAATCGCATCGCCTTGAATCCAGTAGTCAACGCCGACGCACCGGCGATGCTAGCAGCTGCGAACGCACCTAAGGCCACGGGCGGTGTAATAAAGGACAGCATTCCCCAGTAGAGGATAAACAGATGTACGCTCATCGGGTCCAACCCACCCTGAATCAAGGCAGGCGCCAGAATGATGGCGAGGAAAACATAGGCAGCGGTCACCGTCATGCCAATGCCCAGGAAGAAGCTGGTGAACGCACCCATTAGCAATAGCAGCAAAGTCGAATCACCAGCGAGATACAGTAGGTCATTAACCAGGGTTCCCGACAAACCGGTTACCGATAGCGCCCCTACTATAAGCCCAACCCCTGCCATTATCGTCAACAGCTCCATCAGCAATTTACCGGTTGCCACAAGAAATGAACCTCCATCTCTTAGGTTCCAGCGGTGGCTAGGCGAAAGCTGATTCAATACCAGCAACATACCCGTCGCATAAAAAGGCGCAACCGCTTCACGTTGCAGGTAGACAAGAAGAAAGATCAGCACCATGAACGCGGCAATATAAAACCAGCCCTGCTTCATAGTTTCAGTCAAACTCGGCAGTTCATCTCTAGGCGTACCCACCAGCCCCTTCCGGGCCGCGTAGGCGTCCACCTGAATGAACAATCCAAAAAAGTACAGGAAGGCCGGAATAGCTGCTGCAAGTGCGACGGTGGTATATGCCACATTGAGAAAGGTTGCCATCACGAAGGCCGTCGAGCCCATAATGGGAGGTAGTAATACACCGCCAGTCGACGCGCAAGCCTCGACGCCTGCAGCGTATTCCTTCTCCATACCATTCTTCTTCATGGCAGGAATGGTCATCTGCCCCGTAGTCAGCACATTAGTGATCACGCTGCCACTCATGGAGCCCATTAATCCGCTGGAAACGATAGCCACCTTGGCAGAGCCACCTCGCACATGACCAAACATGGCAAAAGCGAGATTAATGAAGAAACGGCCACCACCGGTATGTTGCAGAGCTATACCAAATATCAGAAAGCCAATAACGAGTTGCGCGAATGCGCGGAAGGGCAGTCCCAGAATGCTCTCTATACTCATCACATGATAAGACGCGGTCTCTGCTGCCGATGACGACATGCCTGAAATAGGCCCAGGGAGCATATCCGCCACAATTGGATAGAGTGAAAATACCAAAACGAGGAAGAATAGTACCCAGCCCCCGCTGCGCCGCACCCCTTCCATTATAAGCGCCCATAGCAGGTAGCTTACCCATACCGCATAAGCCGGCGCCGAAAATTCCCAGCCATAGTCCAGCATAGTTTCTGCGTTAATGAAGAAGAACACGCAAGTACAAAATGCCGCAAGGCTTAGCACGCCATCAAGCCAATAGCTCTTGGGGCTGCGAAACGAGGGATAGATCAGGAAACACAGTGGCAACAACAAGCCCATTAGGGCGTAGTAATAATGGTTCTGTACAGTAATGACAAAATCAAGCAGCGGCCTTTCGGAAAACAGGCGCAGGGCGTCCATCGCAAGAAAGGCACTTGCGACGGCGGCGATGCCTATCACCCAACGCAGCGGCATGGGCATTTCTGTTCGAATAATTGCCACTAGCGCCAGACCGGATCGAAACCGGCTTCCTCCAGGCGTTCGGCACGCAACAGTGTCCAGGCCTCAACAAACTGGTCTTGATCACGGATACCTCTGCCCGTCATTTCGTCCCAAGCTGAGATAAGTACTTCCTGCCGGCGTATCAGTGACTGATTGTGGGCCTCAATGGCATCCGTCCAGACGCCGATCTCACGCCAGTAGTTGACTGCCCCCTCATGGTAGGGAACAACCCAATTAAACACCTGAGATTCCAATGCCCAGCCTATAGCACCAGGGTCGGAGTCTTTGAACTCATCGTAATTCTCATTGATTACGCGGGTAAGGGAATACACGAAGTCGCTATCTTGAGAGGCAAGGGTAGTTAACAGTGGGTAAGGATAGGTTCCCGCTTCGTGAGGATTGTCATCGCTAATCGAAGCGCCACGGGTGGCCATATGTTTCGTGAAATAGGGGCCAACGGCCAGCATACGCTCCCAGCATCCCGCATCGTCATGGGGTGCAGGCAACCAATTGATTCCACGGGGCGAGGCCTCTAGACGAAACGGCGGGCCTGAGACTGTAGTGCCAAATGCGACTTCAACATCACCATTAATAACGCCATTCCATTTAGCATCATAGCCTGGGAAGTCTACGCGAACCACGTCATCCCAAGTTAAACCGCCGCAGGCCAGATAGGCCTCCATGGACACATTCAGGGCTGGCGCCGCTCTCACGTAAGGCACCCGGCGGCCTCGCAATTCTGCAAAACTGGTAATACCAGTGTCGGCGGCCACCGCCACTGCCTGGTTACTCAAACCGTTGGAGGTCATCAGTAGCCGCAACGGCTGTGGCCCCCACTCCGGGTTCGCAAACTGAAACATGCCTTCCTGTGCGAAATACGTCGCCACGCCGTTGGCGGTAAAATCGACCCGGCCACTCTTGAGAGGCAGAAGACGGGACACATCGTTCTGACCTGGTATAACGCGCAGGGTGACGTTGTACTTGTCACGCAACATGGCGCCTATGGCGACCGCCTGGTTATAACCTGTTGAACCCAGATTGTAAGCCGTCCATGCCATCTGCCGCGGCAGTTCAGGCTCGCTAGGTTGGGCTTGAGACAAGCTTGTCACGGAAAGCGAGGCGAAGAGCGAAAGCAAAAGAGTAGCGGACTGAAAAGGTTTGGTTCCGTGCAAGGGTAGTGATTTTGGGGACTGAGACAACACGCTAATTCTCCTGAGGGTTTTCTATTATTAGCCCGAAGACTAGCAGGGGCGGCAGGCAAGTGGAAGGAATATGCATCCCCGCAAAATCAATTCGGAAATACAGGACAGCTAATGATTCATGAAGTTGGACAACGCCTATGAAGCGAGATACCTTCTACCCTCTATTTGCTTACTCACTAAGGGTTCTGTGGACAGTCTGAGCTTCAATTCCCTCTTGGCGGAGCTCCGAATCACTCCGAGCCCGCAATCATAAAACATGTATTCGATACTTAGTGTAGCCACCACCATCACTCTGCTTAGCTCCCTGTTTGTTTGCATCAGATGGGGCAACGTGGTGTGCCGTGGCACTATTCCAACTTCGCTGCTAACGTTCTGCGCAATCCTCTTCACTTCAGGATTGGATGTAGGTTTGATCATGTTCCCGCTGGTCGAATTTCCTGTCTATGCCCAAGAGGCCGAGTACAGTTTCGCCAATCCACTCGCTATAGAGTTTGGCTTCTGGGGTTTTCTGGTTTGGGCTTTCTATTTTCTGACAACTTTCTACTTTTGCATTGTTGAGCCCAAGGTAAAATTGTTCGAGATTAAAGTCGTAAAGGTCGTTAACAACCTCATCATTATTGCTACCTGCGCTTTTACCGGATTTCTCTTTCTTGATTCCGTCCCCGATTACATCGAAGGTATTAGTGCAGTTGAAAAATTCGGTTTGCTCGCCGTGCTCGTCCTTTTTGCCACCTACTCCAGCTCCCATATCCGCTACGTTAAAGTGTTAAGCGTCGCATCCGCATCGTTATTTCTGCTGTTAGGCATCATTCTGGCCTTGGTTTCCGGCGCATCTTTAGGTGAATTTCTGCAAACCGCCTCGGGAATAGGCGAATACTTCGGCAATATTCACCACTTCTTCACGCCCTTGAGTGACTATCATGGCTGGTATCTGTTCTGGTGGTTTTCCTGGAGCATAATGATTGGACAATTTGTCGCCCGGTTTGTCTCGCCTATGCCGACATGGCAATTATTTTTAGCTTTACTAACAATTCCCTCGATCGCTCTGGCACTGTGGTTTACGACGCTCTACTACTATTTCGTCAACGATATAAGGATTGGCCCAATCTTAAATATGGCTATGGTCGGACTAGGCATTATCTTTGTTGCTAATTCCCTCGATTCTCTGATCCGACTCTACACCGATAATCTAGGCTTCGGTGTTAGGCGGCTGGGCCTGGGCGTCTACTTAGTCGCGAATTGGGCACTGATCTACTTACTGATATTACTCTACCAATTTACTCCGTTTCAGATCGAATGGGTCGGCTTGGCGGTAATCGGTCTCTATGCGGCTATCTATTTCTTATTATTCAAAAGGCGCAAGCAATTTTTCCGCGGCAGCCTCTCAACAAACCCTCTATGAGAAGTTCATGAAAGAAGCCAATACAACTAACGATTCCTTTGACTATGTAATTGTCGGCGCCGGATCTGCAGGCGCTATTCTCGCCAGCCGCTTATCGGAAGACAAGAATGTCACCGTGTTATTACTCGAATACGGCGGCAGCGACTCCAGTATTTTTGTTCGTATGCCCTCGGCACTCTCGATCCCAATGAACTCACCCACATACAACTGGGGTTTCGAATCGCAGCCAGAGCCATTTCTTAATAATCGGCGCATGAACTGCCCCAGAGGAAAAGTGTTAGGAGGAACATCGTCAATCAATGGCATGGTTTACGTGCGAGGCCATGCCTCAGATATAGATGCCTGGGAACAGAGCGGCGCCAAGGACTGGAACTACGCCAATTGTCTACCCTATTTCAAGAAGCTGGAAACTCACGAAGTCGTCGAAAGTGAATATGCCGGCGACGCAGGACCTATAAAAATTAGCGGCGGCAATCGAATGAAGAACCCGCTCTACAGAGCCTTCGTTCAGGCTGGCGTCGAAGCCGGGTATAGCGAGACAGCTGATTATAATGGCTATCAACAAGAAGGCTTCGGCCCCAAGTATATGAATATTGAAAATGGTATTCGTGCCTCTACCGGATATTCCTATCTAAAACCGGCAAGACGGCGTGGCAATCTTCACATAGTGAAGCATGCCCTCGTCCAGCGCGTTCTGCTCGAGGAGAAAAAAGCAACCGGAGTCGAGTGCGAGATTAACGGACGGACACATTGCTACCATGCACGCCGCGAAGTAATCATTGCTGCGGGCGCGATAGGTTCACCACATCTTTTACAGACCTCTGGTATCGGGGCGCCTGCGGCACTAACAGAAGCTGGCATAGAGCCTCTACACGAACTGCCGGGCGTTGGAGAAAACCTGCAGGATCATCTGGAGTTTAATTTCCAGTATCGTTGCAAGCAGCCCATTACCCTGAACAGCAAGCTAGACCTCATCAGCAAGGCAAAAATCGGACTGCGCTGGCTACTGTTTCGCGACGGTCTGGGCAGCACAAATCATTTCGAAGCCTGCGCGTTTATCCGGTCGCGAGCCGGTGTGAAGTGGCCGGATATTCAATACCATTTCCTTCCTGGCGCGATTGCCTATGATGGAAGCTCCGCCTTCAAAGGACACGGCTTTCAAGTTCATGTGGGCCACAATAAACCCACGAGTCGAGGCTTTGTCCGCACAGTCGACGCAAATATACGGAATGCGCCCAAGATACAGTTCAATTACCTGCAGACAGAAGCTGACCGGCAAGGCTTCAGAGACGCACTGCGCCTAACTCGAGAGATTATGAGTCAGCCGGCTATGGACGCCTATAGAGACGAAGTGATCTCCCCCTCTAATGATATTAGAAGCGACGAAGAAATCGACAGCTTCATCGCGGGCGCTGTGGACAGTGCCTACCACCCTTGCGGTACTTGCAAGATGGGGTCTGATGCCCTTGCAGTAGTCGATGCGGACCTCAGGGTAAGAGGTATCGCTAATTTACGGGTAGTCGACGCCTCGGTGTTCCCCAGTATCACTAACGGTAATATCAATGCGCCGACTATGATGTTGGCCGAGCGCGCGGCCGATTTGATTAAAAACAGGGGCACAATACCCCCCGTCGACCTGCCTTGGTATACCGATCCGGACTGGAAAACTCGGCAGCGGCCGATCTCCGGTGCCGACCAACGCCTCTGAAAACCCCCTCTTGTAACCAGCACTACTCTCACAAGCCCCAGAATCAGCTGCTGCAGCTTTATCACACTTTATTACAGTCCGGCTTATCACTACTTATATACCCTATGGTATCCTCCACTAGATTCTGTACTTTAAAGAGGCTAAAACAATGAAATCACGCTCCTCAACAATGGGCTCACTAGCCAGGAAAGTCGGCACTTTAGGCCTTCTGGCGGCTGCTTTGGGCTTAAGCCCTCAGATAGCTCTGAGTCAAAACCTGGTTACCGATGACACTGCGGAGTGGTTCACACTCGGCGGCGACTACGCCCATACGCGCTACACCCCTGCCGATGAAATTACGGCGGAGAACTTCAATGAACTCGAAGTTGCCTGGGAATGGGATGGCGCCAGCTTCGGCGGCCGCTCAGGTCGCTCAACACCTACTTATGTAGATGGCAAGTTATTCACTGTATCTGGTG
Organism: uncultured Pseudomonadales bacterium; assembly: GCA_905478195.1. GTDB lineage: Bacteria > Pseudomonadota > Gammaproteobacteria > Pseudomonadales > Pseudohongiellaceae > UBA9145. The sequence continues at coordinate 6,853 of CAJQHM010000047.1, read as the reverse complement.
CTCGCCGCAACGTGGTTGCAATCGACCCCAAGACTGGCGAGACCCTTTGGTCGTATCGCCTGCCAAACACAGGCCGCTGGGAATATTCCATGCGCGCCTCATACGGCAAGGGTATCGGCTATTCACGTATTGACGGAAAGGGTGTGGTCTATATCTCCACTCCTGGCTTCTTCCTGGTCGCTCTCGATGCCGAGACCGGCGCCCCACTTGAAGGCTTCGGCGGACAAGTACCTGTAGATGGCTTCCCATCAACTGGTGTAGTGGACATGCTTGCCGATCTGGGCCATCCCTATGACCCTTATGAAGGCATTCCGCTAGAGACTGGCTACATCACGACTTCCTCTCCACCGATTGTAGTTAACGACACTATCGTCGTGGGCAACTCCGCTGAGCAGGGTTATTTGCAGGCGAGAGTCGAGAACGTACCTGGGGATATCCTGGCTTATGACAAGACAACCGGCGAGTTCAAATGGAAGTTCAACGTAATTCCCCGTCCCGGTGAGTACGGCCACGAGACTTGGGAAAACGATGCCTGGCAGTGGACAGGAGACGTATCTTCCTGGGCGCCACTAACAGCCGATCCTGAGAACAACATCGTCTATGTTCCAACTAACCCACCGACGATCGATTACTACGGCGGCTTCCGTCCTGGTGACGGTCTGTTTGGTACCAGCCTGATAGCACTGGACACGGAAACTGGCGAACGTCGCTGGCACTTCCAGACCGTACATCACGATGTATGGAACTATGACAACCCGGCTGCGCCTATTCAGTTAGACTTGAATATCCCGGGCCGAGGCGTTGTTCCGTCGGTTCACCAGATCACCAAGCAGGGCTTTGTCTACTCTTTCGACCGCATGACTGGCGAGCCAATCTGGCCTATCGAAGAGCGCGCAGTTCCAGCCTCAATGGTTCCTGGTGAGAAGCTGTCTGCAACACAGCCTTTCCCAACCAAGCCGCCGGCCTACGAAATGCAGGGTCTGACTGAAGACGATCTGATCGACTTCACTCCTCAGCTGCGTAGAGAAGCGCTTGAAGTAATGGCCAATTACGATATGGGCCCTCTGTTTAATCCGCCTATCCACGATACGGATCCATCTGGCAAGATAGCCTCGGCCATGTGCCCGGGTGATGGTGGTGGTGCAAACATCAACAACCCACCGGTAGCAGATCCTACAACAGGCTTCCTCTACGTTACTTCTAGAAAGGCCTGCAGCTGGCAGCGAATTATTCCTGGCGAAGAGGCGGATGCGCGCATCGACCTCCCAACAGGGGCCACGTTCGCGGCCTATGCCAATGGCGCCCGTCCTAGACCACCTCGTCTAGCATCCGGCCTGCCTTACTTTAAGCCGCCGTACAGCACGATTACTGCCTACGACATGAATACAGGTGATATAGCATTCCAGATTCCTACTGGCGAAACGCCTGATCGTATCCGCAACAATCCTGCTCTAGATGGCATTGATGTGGGTGATACTGGTACTGGAAACGCGATTACCATGGTAACTACGGCAAATATGCTGATTTATTCAGACATGGATCACGACGGCGAGACTGCACTTCTTTACGGTATCGACAAGATGACCGGCGAAGAAGTTGGTCGAATCGAAGTGCCAGCACAGAGCCGCTATGGCATGAGCTCTTGGATGCACGATGGACATCAGTACATCATCCTGCAGACAGGTTCCAAGCTTACCGCAATGGCAATGCCAGGCGCGCAAGCTACTGGTGGTGCTGCACACTAAGCTGTAATCTGATCGAGAAAGATCAAATAACAGCAGCTCGAAATGATAAGGGCGGGAGGATTAATAATCCTACCGCCCTTTTTGTTTGTCTCTAATTTATTCCCTGCTTATTTCCAGTTAGATAGTCTTTTTATCAAGGCACTTATCACGGACTAGCAACTCTACCGACGTTTCAATCCCGCAGAGTTACTCACAGACACAATCTGTAGCACAGATTATGTATTTCCCGTTTTGTCTAAGACCCTTCAAGCTGTAGAATTGGCTGCAATAATAAAGAGTAGAGGCAATACAATGACTAACCCGGTATCCAGACGAGAGTTCCTTAATTTACTGGGCGCCTATGGCGGCACATCAGCTGTGCTACGGGCTGGTGCCGCTCTGGGATTTATGCCCAGTAGCAGCCAGGCTGCCGAGATATCGCTGCGCGCCAATAATGGCAAGAAGGTTGCCATTCTCGGCACCGGCATATCTGCTCTCACTACAGCCTGGGAACTAACCAAAGCCGGATACGACTGCACTCTACTTGAGGCCTCTCACCGCCCCGGCGGACGCATGTTCACGGTTAGGGCTGGCACAGTCATCGACGAGATCGGAAATTATCAGCGCTGTGAATGGGATGACGACCCTCATCTGTATTTTAATGCTGGCGCCGCACGCATCCCCAGCATTCACAGCAGCGTACTGAAGTACTGCAAAGAGCTGGAAGTTGAATTACAAGTATTTGTTAACGAAAGCAAGACAGCCTGGGTTCAAGATGATGCGCTAAATGGCGGCAAACCAGTTCGTAACACCGATTATTCATCGAGCATGCAGGGATTCGTTTCAGAGATGCTTGCTAAGTCTCTGGGCAACTCAGAAGTCAACTCCTCTCTAACCGAATCCGAATCGGAAACATTGTTAGGTATGTTACGCAGCTTCGGCGACCTCAATGAAGACATGCTCTACAAAGGCTCGGTTAGAGCCGGCTATGGTTCAGGCGGATTCCTTGATCACGGCACCAAGAAAGATGTCATTGCACTGCGTGATCTTTTAAAGACACGGTTGGCAAGAAACGTAATGGTCACTACGCAAGAAGGAACGGGCAGCGGCCCACTTCTTATGCAGCCAGTAGGTGGTATGGATCGCATTATTTACGCATTCGCGAATCGACTCGGCAATCGAATTAAATTCCGTGCCCCGGTAACAGAGGTTATGGTCAAGGATGATGGCGTTGAAGTAGCCTATGAGCAGAACGGCGTCACAGAACTATTGAAGGCTGACTATTGTTTCAACTGTATCCCCAGCCATCTGATGAGCGGCATACCTAATAACTTTCCAACTGAATATACCGAGGCTCTGAATTACATACGCCGCGGCAAAGCCTATAAGGCTGCCTTTCAGGCCAAGGAACGTTTCTGGGAGAAAGAAAATATTTACGGAGGCATTACCTGGGTTAATGCCCCTATCCAACAGATTTGGTATCCACCGCATAACATTCACGGCAAAAAAGGTGTGGTACTTGCCGCCTATAATTTTGGCGGCGCGAACTACACCGAAATGTCACAAGAGGATAGGATCGAAGACCTGCTTAAGCATGGCGAGAAAGTTCACCCTAACTATCGTCAGATGGCAGAGAAACCTATGACTATCGCCTGGCATCGAATGAATCATATGCTAGGCTGCGCACCCAGATGGGCCAGAAATAGAGGCGGCTGGTCTGAAAAAGAAGAGCAGATGTATGAAACTCTCAGGCAACCAGTAAATGGTCGTCACTACCTGATTGGTGACCAGAGCACGCAGCACTCCGCCTGGATGGAAAGTGCTATTCAATCTGCCCACTACGCATTGGCAGATCTAGATCAACGAGTGAGATCCGAACCCGCATGAAAAAATTACTAACAGCAACAACATTAATTCTATCCGCTCTTTGTCTACCCGCAGTTCAGGCGGCTGAAGGTGATGTGGGGGTTGAGGCCGCGATGGATGATCGCTACTGCACCACCTGTCACGGCGTCGAGGGCATAGGCAATATGGCCGTTGAAGCTCCTCGACTGGCAGGCATGGAATCGTGGTATTTAAAACGCCAGCTGGAAAATTTCCGCGCAGGAATTCGTGGAACACACGAGCAAGATACCCAGGGCATCGCCATGCGACCTATGGCGACAAAACTCAGCGGTGAAAGTATAGAAGATATCGTCGCCTGGGTAGGCAGTTGGGAGTACGTGCCCGCCCAAGCCACCATCGAAGGCGATATAAATCAGGGGCGTAGCGCCTTCCAAAGCTGCGCGGCTTGTCATGGAGCGAATGCCGAAGGCAACGAAGCTCTGGGAGCACCCGCTCTAGCCGGTCAAAATGATTGGTATATGGTCACCCAGCTGAAGAATTTTCGCGCAGGGTTTCGAGGAGCACATCCAGAAGATACCTACGGCAGCCAGATGCTAAGCATGTCGAAAGCCTTAGGAGACGATCGGGCAGTCATTAACGTGGTGAGCTACATCAACACGCTGGTGAAATAGTCCTGGTGTTAATCTTTGGCTGCAGTCCCTGACATTAAAGAAATAGGCAATTGAAGCAAAAGAGTCAGCATAAGACGCCAGTATTGTACTTAGAAGCTGGCTTACCGGTGCGCTCTATTTATCCTGAGAGCTCCTGAAATCACTCCCTTGGGCTTTATGCCGTTTTTTCAACCGCTCTTATCGTTAGCTATATTCCCTATGGTATCCTTCGCTAGATTTTGTACCTAACGAGGCTATACCAATGAAACCATGTTCTTCAATAAATTCAGGCTCAAAGCCTAAGAAGCTCGCACGTTTAAGCTTTTTAGCGGCCGCTCTGTGCATATTGCCACAGATTGGTATGAGCCAGAATCTGGTCACAGACGACACCGTGGAGTGGTACACACTAGGCGGTGATTACGCACACACCCGTTACACTCCTGCCGATGAGATTACTGCAGAAAATTTCAGTGAACTCGAAGTGGCCTGGGAATGGGATGGCGCTAGTTTCAATGGTCGCGCTGGCCGCTCCACACCTACCTATGTAGATGGCAAACTAATCACTGTTTCCGGGCCGCGACGCAACGTGGTTGCCATCGACCCAAAGACTGGTGAAACACTCTGGGCCTACCGTCTGCCAAACACAGGTCGCTGGGAATATTCCATGCGCGCCTCTTACGGTAAAGGTATTGGCTATTCACGCATCGATGGTAAGGGCGTGGTCTACATCTCCACACCCGGATTCTTTCTGGTTGCTCTAGATGCCGAAACCGGCGCCCCACTTGAAGGCTTCGGTGGACAGGTGCCCGTAGACGGCTTCCCTGCAACTGGCGTCGTGGACATGCTTGCCGATCTTGGCCATCCCTACGATCCCTATGAGGGCATCCCACTGGAGACCGGTTACATCACAGCCTCTTCTCCACCAATCGTAGTTAACGACACGATTGTGGTTGGCAACTCCGCCGAGCAGGGTTACCTGCAAGCGCGAATTGAAAACGTCCCCGGCGATATTCTGGCCTATGACAAAGTTACCGGCGAATTTAAGTGGAAGTTTAATGTAATTCCCAAGCCAGGTGAGTACGGACATGAGACATGGGAAAATGATGCGTGGCAGTGGACTGGAGATGTATCCTCTTGGGCACCGCTAACAGCAGACTCTGAGAACAATCTTGTCTATGTTCCAACTAACCCGCCAACGATCGATTACTACGGCGGCTTCCGCCCTGGTGACAATCTGTTCGGCACTAGCGTAATCGCGCTGGACACCGAGACCGGTGAGCGCCGCTGGCACTATCAGACGGTAAAACACGATGTATGGAACTACGACAACCCCGCCGCGCCGATTCAGCTAGATCTGAATATTCCCGGCAGAGGCATAGTGCCTGCAGTCGCTCAGGTAACCAAGCAAGGCTATGTGTATACCTTCGATCGCATGACTGGCGAGCCAATCTGGCCAATGGAGGATCGTGCTGTTCCAGCTTCCGAAGTTCCTGGCGAGAAATTGTCGACTACACAGCCCATCCCAACTAAGCCACCACCATTCGAAATGCAGGGCATTAGCGAAGAAGATCTTATCGACTTCACTCCGCAGCTGCGCAGAGAAGCACTCGAAGTAATGGCCAACTACGACATGGGCCCTCTGTTCAATCCACCTATCCATGCGGCAAACGAAGCTGGCAAGATCAGCTCGGCCATGTGCCCGGGTGATGGCGGCGGTGCAAATATTTATGCGCCACCGGTGGCGGATCCAACTTCCGGCTTCCTGTACGTGCCCTCGATGAGAGCCTGTAGCTGGCAGCGTGTGATTCCTGGGGAAGAAGCAGATGCCCGCATCCCTAACCCAACAGGAACTACTTTCGCGATGTATGCCAACGGACCTGGCGGCAGACCCCCTCGACTTGCTTCTGGCCTGCCATACTTCAAGCCACCGTATAGCAGCATCACCGCCTACGATATGAATACCGGCGAGATTGCGTTCCAGATTCCAACAGGTGAGACGCCTGATCGCATCCGCAACAACCCTGCACTGGAAGGAATAGACGTTGGCGATACTGGAACTGGAAATCCTGTTTCCATGGTGACCACGAAGAACCTGTTAATTTACTCAGACATGGATCACGACGGTCAGACTGCGCTTCTGTATGCCATCGATAAGAAGACTGGCGAAGAAGTAGGACGTGTTGAAGTACCAGCACAGAGCCGTTATGGAATGAGCTCCTGGAAGCACGATGGACATCAGTACATCATCTTGCAAACAGGATCCAAGCTAACCGCGATGGCCTTACCTGGCGCCCAAGTAAGCGGTGGTGCAGCACACTAGTACACGACTTGATCAAGCTATAGTCGCATTAAAAAAGGGCGGTAGGATTATTAATCCTACCGCCCTTTTAATTTAAAGCCAGCGAACAGAATCTGAACTCTACTCTGTCTCTTTTGCACGCCCGGCGCTTAAAATATTAGATATGGCATAGTTACCTTCGTGGCAGGCATATTCATACATAACGTATTCATCGTCGCGAGTTAATGGCATAGAAATTGTAAAGGGTTCGGTAAAGTTTACCGGATCGGTAACTGTTGCCTCCCACATGATGGTGGCTTCGCTAACTCGAGTAAATCTTTCTAGTACATGTAATT
>CAJQHM010000046.1 GCA_905478195.1 uncultured Pseudomonadales bacterium | reverse complement strand
CCTAGGCGTTCAGTTCCTTCTTTCTTGATCGTCGGCGCATCGGAGGGCATGACGATAGTCGCACTCATGCCTAATAATTTAGCTGCATACGCTATACCTTGCGCATGATTGCCCGATGAGAACGCGACGGCACCCTTCGATCTTTGCTCCACACTTAGCTGGCACAGCCGGTTGTAGGCGCCACGGAATTTGAACGCGCCGACATGCTGCAGACATTCGGGCTTAATAAATACCTTCGCATTCAGTCTCTCGTTGAGAGGCGCAGAAGTAAGGAGAGGAGTCTTGATGATCACGCCCTGTAGACGTCTTGCTGCCTGTTTAATATCTTCGAGATGAACGGTCATGGTATTTCTTGCCGGACTGATTCTTGTGTTGTTCTGGAACCTGGATTGATGGCCTACAATTATTTCCTACTTAGAGTTCTTGTAGGATTCTTGCTTAGCGACTTACCCAAGCCTCGATTCTTTTTAATGCGACGCTTCTGCGCGACTTGCTGTTGAGTAAAACCTTCTTCGCCCTTGGTAAAAGGATTATCACCTGTACGCAACTCGATTCTTACCGGAGTACCTTCCAGCTTCAATACCTTGCGAAAGGTTTTTTCAAGATATCGCGTGTAGTTCGACGGCAACTTGTCAGTCTGTTTACCATGGATGACGATAATTGGAGGATTGTGGCCACCGGCATGGGCATAGCGCAATTTGATGCGTCTACCATTAACCATAGGTGGCGCGTGATCGGTTACCGCATCTTGTAATAGCTCGGTAAGTCTATTGGTAGACAGCTTCTTGGTTGCCGACTCATAAGCCGTGTGAATCGACTTATACAATTCGCCTACACCGGTACCATGTAGCGCTGAGATAAAATGAATATTGGCGAAATCTACAAATACCAAGCGTCTTTCAATATCGTCCTTAACCTGAGCCTTGTCTTCGTCATGCATGCCGTCCCATTTGTTGATTGCAATGACAAGTGCACGGCCTGTTTCTACTACGTAGCCAAGCAGATGCAAGTCTTGCTCCACGATTCCAGTGCGGGCATCAACGATCAACACCACCACATGCGCATCTTGGATAGCTTGAAGCGATTTCACCACAGAGAATTTGTCTACGGTTTCCCTGGTCTGACCCCTCTTCTTTATTCCTGCGGTATCGATTAGTGTATAGCGCCGGCCGCGTCTCTCGAAGGGCACGTAGATACTATCTCTAGTTGTCCCCGGCTGATCGTAGACGACAACACGGTCTTCACCCAGCATACGGTTTACCAGAGTCGACTTACCGACATTCGGCCTGCCTGCTATCGCAATCTTAATACCGGTCTCTGCATCATCTTCAGCCAAGACCTCATCACTCGGCTGAGCTGCCGCGATCTGTCGCTCAAAATCTGCCAAGACAGCCAGCAGCATACTCTTCACGCCACGACCTTGAGTAGCCGTTATGGGAAATATTTCCGACATGCCTAGGCTGTAAAAATCTACCAATGCAGCATCTGGATCGCGTCCGTCAATTTTGTTTACGACCAGATAACTATTCTTGCTGCGCTTGCGCAGATGATCGAGGATTCGATTGTCATCGGGAAGCAGGCCATCTTTCGCGTCTACGAGAAACAGACAGATGTTTGCCTCTTCAATAGCCTGCAGTGACTGTGATGCCATCTCAACATCGATACCCTCTTCATCTCCGCTGATACCACCGGTATCGATGACGATGAATGAGTGCTCATCGATCTTGCCGTCGCCATATTTTCTGTCGCGGGTCAAACCAGGAATATTGGCAACCAGCGCCTCTCGCGTGCGCGTGAGACGATTGAAGAGAGTAGATTTGCCTACGTTGGGGCGACCAACAAGGGCTATGACTGGTCTCATGGTATAAACCTGGATAAGTTAACGATCAGTTGTTGCGGATGCTACTGAAGCTGGTACGCGGTTAGCCTGCCGCTATTTCCGAATACGAACAGGCGGCCATTATTGGCAATGAGATTCGCCCTGACCCCATCGTTGTCTGCCTGAATTCGACCTACGATACGCCCATCAATCTGCGACAGTAGGTGTACATAACCTTGATAGTCAGCCACCGCGATGTAATTACCTACAGGAGTTGGCGCTGTAATTTGTCGATTGAGAAGGTCAGAATTATCCCAAACGATGTCTTCGCTATTGTCTCGAATCGCGAAGACCTGGCTCTTGTCGTCGCAGTAATAAATATTGCCAAAGCCCTGAGCCATACCATGATAGCTCGAAGCTTCCATGCCCCAGACGATGCGACCAGTCGTTACCTCGAAGGCCATTAAGTTGCCTTGATAGCTTGAAGCCAGAATGCGACCACCGTCCAGAAGTAGATCACCATCTACATCGATAACACGATCGATGTCGTAGTCTCCCTCTGGCACGGCTACGCGCTCTTCCCAAATATAGACACCATCGTCTGCCGTTACGGCGACTAACGTGCCGTTGCTAAAACCGGCAATGACCGAATCGGGAGTAATTGCCGGCTTGCTGCTGCCACGCAATGTCAGCGCAGGCTGCGTAGTCTCGTAGATCCAGCGCTGCTCACCGTCTTCTGCGCCCAGCGCCACTAATTTGTCATCTACAGTCTGCGCAACAACAATATCGCCATTAGTTTGGGGAGCGGAGAGCACCTCGCTTGACACCCCGTGACGCCATTTCAGAGTTCCGTCGTCTTGATTTAGAACTACGACCTCGGCACTCTCGGTGGCTAGCATTATCATGCCGTTGCCAGCTCCTACGCCGCCGGTGACAACACCATCAATACGGGTTCTCCAAATCGCGTTACCAGTCGTGCTATCTATTGCTGCGACATTGCCATTTTCGCTGGCCGCATAGATAACGCCACCATTGTACACGGGCGTAATTTCTGTATAGTTCGCGCCCTGCCCGTTGCCGACATTCACGTCCCACTCTCGGCGCAAAGCGACTTCGCTGGCGATAGTGACAAGAGGCGTAGGCGGATTGGCTTCTTCGTCACCAAACCAATTGAGCGGATTGAGACTTGCGCCGCTAAATCCAGAACAGGCTGTTAGTACCGACGCTAAAGT
>CAJQHM010000045.1 GCA_905478195.1 uncultured Pseudomonadales bacterium | reverse complement strand
TCATCGTCGCGAGTTAATGGCATAGAAATTGTAAAGGGTTCGGTAAAGTTTACCGGATCGGTAACTGTTGCCTCCCACATGATGGTGGCTTCGCTAACTCGAGTAAATCTTTCTAGTACATGTAATTCCTCTGAAACAGGCACACCTTTCAAACGACCGCCTGCAGCACTGCTGGCAATCATGCCACGGTCATTGAAATTACGCGTCTCTACCACCAGCGTATCGCCTTCCCAATGCGCAATTGAATCTCCCATCCACAACTTCACGTTGGAGTCGACATGTACGTCCTTGTCCAAGGAAATAATTCGCACGTCATGGATCATTTCGTGAACTATTGTGAAGCTATCTGCTGTTTGGATAAAACGGTAGGCATTGTTGTAGCCTGCAGGCAACATCGACCCTGGCACCCCGCGAGTAATACAACGATCCCACACTGTGTGATTTACCCAATGATCTTCTACATGCGCGAAGCCATAGTCTCTTTTTGCTGCGGCCTCAGGTCGAATTGGGGCCCGGCCATTGGGCGGATCGACGATCATTGAAGTTTGCCCCGTCGACAGTACTGTATCCCCTGAATCCAGCCATATTTGATTGTAGCCTCCAATGCTGCCGCCGGCTTCGACAACGATATTGTCGTCTGCTATTTCCCTTCTCTCAGCGGTTCGCGCCTCCAAGGCTGCAACTTCGTCAGTACTGAGGAAGGCCTGACCAGCCAGTGCTAAAGGTCGTTCGATAGGAGTGATAGTGTCGTTTGTCCACAACCCTTGTAAATCAGGCTGGCCATGGACTGTGCGGCCAACAATATAGTCTTGTGGAGCCGCGTTGACTGCTGCTGTGAAAGAGAGAAATCCCAATAAAGTCGCAGGCATATACATTGAAGAGAATTTCATAATTTCACCCAATAGACTATTTCAAGTAGAGGAAAAGACTAGAGCTTATTGAACGATTTGTCTATTACTTGCTGGAGGCTCCATATTACGGGCCTTCTTATTCTTCTATGAAGACATAGCACTAATATAGAAAGGCACGCCCATGGAGAAAATCCGATTCCATCTAAAAATCTAGTGCTCATAGCGTTTATATGATAAACCTACGTTATTGGCTCGGCGTCACAGTCTGCAGTCGGACGTCATTCTGACACTTCACCTTAATTTATTGGCTTGCAAAGGAGAGCTAGAGGAGGAACAAAGATGGATCGACGCAAATTTCTCAGCAATATGAGTGCGGCCACGGTGGCTTCCATAGCCGGTGGCGCTACTCTGTCCGAAAAAGCCGACGCTCTCGAAGAGGCTATGAGCGTTGAGCTAGATAAGCGCATTGCCACTCCCTGGATGTGCAATATCGAACCCACACCGGAAGAGGTCGTCGGCGATACTCGCCCCTGGTATCAGCACGATGATCCACGACTTCCACAGATGCCTGAAGCACCCACCCTAATCGACTTTTTTAAACTACGCTTTGCGCCGGCCAACCATGTGTTACAAAGTGCTCGCCTTGCCAGGAACAACGGCATGGAAGAAAAAGTGGTTCTCGCCTGCCTACTTCATGATATCTGTGTGTCCAACCTGATTCGTACCGACCACGGATACTGGTGTGCGCAGATGATTCGCCCCTATGTCGATGAAGAGATTGCCTGGGCAATCGAGGCCCACCAGGCTCTGCGGTTTTTCCCCGATGAGTCCGTAGGCTATGCATATCCAGAAGCCTACATCCGCTTCTTTGGCGCCGATTACAAACCAGAACCCTATATCTATGAAGCCTATGAGAAAGCAAAAAATCATAAGTGGTACATGACCTCTCGGCTCATTACTCTGAATGATCTCTATTCTTTCGAGGAAGGCGTGACGGTAGACGTTGATGACTTTGCCGATATCATCGGACGTCATTTCCGCCAACCGAAAGAAGGCCTGGGTTTCGACAACAGCCCTGTTGCCCATATGTGGCGCAGTATGATTTGGCCTAATAATTTTCTATAGCACTTATTGTACTGACCATTTGTAGATCAACGTTGCAAAAGAGGCGGAGAGACAGGAACGTCTACTCCGCCTTTTTTAATTACAACGAAATCTAGCTAACATTCACCGTAAGAATATTGATTGCAATCGCATCCAATATTTTCTCAGCCGTATTGCCAATCATGGCTGCCTTAGTTCCATCACGTGCTGCCGTTCCAACAATAACGATGTCTGCTTCAATTTGTTCAGCAATTTCAGGAATAACTTTTTCCGGCGGCCCTTCGATCGTATACGCATTCGCAGCGTCTATACCCGCCTTGGCAGCAAGGTCGTCCTTATAGATATAGTTGTCAGCGCTTGGATAGGCGTTGACGGCATAGATACTGGCTCCCTCCGCTCCCACCAGCAAGGCCTTGCCGTAGCCAATCACCAGATCATTAAGCTGGGTATGTAGAGCATCATCCCGGGACATATCGATCGCCATCAGCACCTTGATATTGGTTGATATCTCATCCTTCTTTATCTGGTAAACCGGACAGGGCGCATTGCGTAGCAAGGTCCAGTCTGCTGTCTTAAGTAGTCGTCTCTGCGCACCGGTTCTGGCATTTGCCGCCTTAATGATAAGGCTGGCGCCAGCCCTTAGCGCGGCTGGGGCAATTGCATCTCGCCATAGAGGAGTCCATTCAACCTCGACAACAACCTTAAGACCTGCCTCGCGAAGAGGAGCTACCAGAGTATCCAGCCAGGCCTGATGGCGCGCAGTCTCAACCCGCTCCATCGCATCAACATCCGTGCAATCTCCGGTGACATGAATAGCCTCATACGCATGAATCGCAATATC
>CAJQHM010000044.1 GCA_905478195.1 uncultured Pseudomonadales bacterium | reverse complement strand
GGATTGCCCGACTGACGAATACGCAGAGCGCCTTCGGCGCCCAATTCGATAGTTTGTCCGACATGGTCTCCTTTGGTGTGGCGCCATCTCTCATCATGTTCAGCTGGGCCTTTGAGCCATTGGGCAGGGTGGGGTGGGCCGCGAGTTTTATCTATATGTCTTGTGCCGCGCTGCGACTCGCCCGTTTTAATGTGCAACTGGGTACGGTCGACAAGCGTTTCTTTGTCGGTTTGCAGAGTCCGTTAGCTGCTGCCGTGATCACCTTCCTGCCGTGGGTGGGCTACAAGTATGGCCTGGAAATAACACCAATGGTCGCTTCTTGGGCGGCGGTTTTAACGGTTTTTATCGGTTTTCTCATGATCTCCAATTACAAGTACATCAGTTTCAAGGAGCTGCAGTTCAAGGGGACCGTACCCTATATCGTATTCGTACTCGTAGTGATCATGTTGGTAGTGGTTGCGCAGAATCCTCATGAAGTCTTGTTGGCGATGGCTATCGCTTATGCGTTGTCGGGTCCAATCATCTGGGCATACAGAAAGCAGTTCACAAAACCAGCCGAGGCTAAGGTCGCTACAAGTAAAAAGACTGCCAGTGTTCGGAAGGCGCGGGTAGCCAAACCGAAACCTGAACCGCCGAAGTCTGAAAAAGCGAAACCAGGCAAAGCAAAAGTACAGAAAGATTTGAATTCAAAGGACGATAGTTAAGCTATATCTAAATAGTTAGAACAAACAGCGAAAGAAAGTCAGGCTTGATCCTGTCTAGTTTGTTATGAAGTGGGAACTAAATTTACTATTTTCAGGAACAATATCATGCTAATTAAGAAACCATCTGACATAAAACCTTCAGAGATTACTCCGGAAAGTGTTTATAGGAATCGAAGGCAGTTTATCGGTGACGGTAGCAAGTTTTTGTTAGGAGCGGCAGCGGCGAGCGCCATGCCATCACTTGCTAATGCGCAGACCGGCGATAGCCTCAAGGCCAGGGCTCCGGTTACCATGCAGCGAACGCCACCGGCAGCCTGGTGGGCAGACAAGTTTGCTGATATTAAACCAGCGCCCGATTCAGAGCCTTTCTACACGGGTGAGGCTCTCACTCCCTATGAGGATGTGACTCAATATAATAACTTCTATGAATTCGGAATGAACAAGGGTGATCCTTCCTCAAATTCCGGTTCCTATAAGGCCGACCCATGGTCAGTGGAGATTACCGGTGAGGTTGCGAAACCTGGCACATATAATCTGGAAGATATCCTGAAGCCTCATGACTTGGAGGAGCGCATCTATCGGCTGCGCTGTGTTGAGGCCTGGTCAATGGTTATTCCTTGGGTTGGTTTTCCTCTGGCGGATTTGATTAAACGTTTTGAGCCTACATCCAAGGCCAAGTTTGTAGAATTTGAAACCCTCGTCGATGCTGAGACTATGCCAGGTATTCGTTCGCGTTTTTCTATTGTCGATTGGCCTTACAGAGAAGGTCTGCGTATGGATGAGGCAATGAACCCGCTAACGCTAATGGCCGTTGGCGTCTATGGCGATTATCTGCCACCACAGAATGGTGCGCCTCTGCGTCTAATAGTTCCGTGGAAGTACGGCTTCAAGAGCATCAAGGCGATCGTGAAAATTAATTTCAGAGAGACGATGCCAAACACGACTTGGGTAGACCTGCAGTCGCAGGAGTACGGCTTCTATGCGAATGTAAATCCCGATGTTCACCATCCGCGCTGGAGACAGGATACCGAGCGTAGATTGCCACAAACATTGTTTAGCCGGTCGCGTATAGCGACAAGGCCCTTCAATGGATATGGCGAGCAGGTGGCATCGATGTACGAAGGCATGGATCTGTCGCGCTACTACTAAGTGTTGCAATTAATGTCCCAATCTTTGAATGCCTACAGTAGCCAATGCGAAAGCTGATTAAGCCTCTGGTTTTCGTTTTGGCCCTAGTGCCATTCGCGATTCTGCTGCTGAGGATTTTCCAGAACAACCTCGGTCCCGACCCGGTGCAGGAGCTCTCTCTGGAAACCGGTGAGTGGACTCTTCGCTTTCTGATCATTGCCCTTGCCATGACACCTCTGCGGCGTATCACGGCTCATGTGGAGTTTACCCGCCATAGGCGTATGTTGGGTCTATTCGCTCTTTTCTACGCCACGTTGCATCTAGCGGTCTGGCTTGTGTTCTTGCTCGAGTTCCGCTGGTTTGCTATGGCGAAGGAACTCTTCGAGCGGCCCTATATAACGGTTGGCTTTAGCGCCTATCTTATTCTGCTGGCCTTAGGGCTAACCTCGCCGCGTGTCATGGTGCGCAAGCTTGGCAAGAACTGGAAGCGCTTGCACAAGCTGGTCTATGTGGCTGCTGTTCTGGGGGTCGTGCACCTATTATGGATACTACGCCTGGATATAGGCCCAGCGGTGTTCTATGGGGCGTTGGTTGCACTGTTGCTGGGTTACCGGGCTTGGTTTAGCTTGAAGTCGCGGAGAGTTTAGCCGGCGTCTGGTGCCTGTCGCTAGCCTCGACCTAGGGGCCGCTTTTCCCTCGAATTTGCCGGCATTTGCCAGCAGTAAATAAACTCGTCGAAAGCTGCCATAAAGCCTTGCCATATCTAGCTTTGTCCGTATAATACGCCGGCTCTGTGTCGATGAGACGCGGTTGAAAATCGTTCTTTAAAAATTAGATTAAGTAATAGAGGTGGGTGCTTGCTGTTGATGGTTTCTGTGAATCTTCATAGAAACGATATTCAAAGTAAGCAACTGCGTTATAAATT
>CAJQHM010000043.1 GCA_905478195.1 uncultured Pseudomonadales bacterium | reverse complement strand
GGCCAGCCAATAACATCGCTAGAGCAGGCCACAACGATTCTGCTACTAGGCGGCCTCGTCACTGTTACAACTTTCGCACTGTCTGTAATCATCATGACAATGGAAGAGGTGGCAGTTGAGTATCAGGAGAACGCGATCTACGACCCAATCACCACGATACTCAATCACCGCACCTTCATCGAAGTAAGCAACCGAGTCCTTGGGGTTGCGCTGCGCTACACCAAGCCCGTTTCGATGCTGACTCTCGAGCTTGTTAATTTAGATGATATCGTCAAACAGCATGGCTCCAACGTTGGCAACGCGATGCTGCGGCATTTCGCTCTGATGGCCACCGATAGAAGGCGTAATGAGGACGTCCTCTCTCGAACAAGTTACAAGCAATTCAGAATTCTACTCCCCGGCGTCGATGAAGAGGGCGCAAAGGTGGTAGTTAAGAAAATAGAAAGCGCCGTCCTCGGAGAAGAATACGTCTATCGCGGCAACGCATTGAAGGCCAAATTCCTAATCTCGGCAATCACCAAGCGAGAGGAGGATCTGCATCTACAGCAGATGCTGCAAGAGGGCGAAGTCGAAATCTTCAGAATGCAACAACTAAAAGATAGCGCAGCATAAACTTCTGCATCTGGGTATCATAGGCCTCATACGCCCCCTGCCCCGCCTGTTTGGAATCCCTTCATGACCTATAATGCAATTCTCTACCAGATCGAAAATACTATTTTAACCATCACCCTCAACCGCCCCGAGCACATGAATGCATTTACGGTGGAGATGGCACAGGAACTGATCGATGCGATCAATCGCGCCAGCGAGGATGATGCGGTTCGCGCAATTGTAGTCACGGGCGCTGGCAAGGCTTTCTGCGCTGGCATGGATCTGAGCAGCGAGGGCAATGCATTTGGACTGAACGAGAGCTTACAGCCAAGTCTTAACGACATGCAGACCAGGCTGAATGATCCGGAAATCATTGCCGGCGTTCGCGACACAGGCGGCCGGCTCACCTTAGCGATCTATGATTGTAAGAAACCAGTCATAGCCGCTATTCATGGTGCCGCCGTGGGCATCGGCGCAACCATGACCTGCGCGATGGACATTCGGCTCGTTGCCGAGAATGCACGCGTCGGTTTCGTGTTTAACAAGATCGGCATTACTCCCGAAGCATGTTCCAGCTGGTTCCTCCCTAGAATCGTTAACATGGGCACAGCTTTGGAATGGGTCTATAGCGGCGAGCTAATCGCAGCGGAAGAACTAAAATCACGAGGCTTCGCCAATTCAATAGAGCCTAAAGAATCACTTCTAGAGAAAGCCTATGAGCTCGCTAAGCGGATAGCACAACACAGCCCCGTGTCTATCGCTCTGACCCGACAGATGATGTATCGTAATGCTGCTCAAGATCATCCGTTAGCAGCGCATCAAGTAGACTCCCTGGCAATATTCTACGCGAGCCAAGGAAGCGGCAAAGAAGGCGTAAAAGCATTCTTGGAAAAGAGAAAGCCAGAGTATGCTGAAAAGGCATCAAGTGACATGCCGCCCTTCTATCCTTGGTGGGAAGACTAACTAAGAACTTTACTAGGAACTGACATGCTTAAAAACTTCGAACTCCTCTGCTCTACTAGCGGCCGCGTCATATTGGGAATCTACTTCCTGCTCCCTGGCGCCATCTTGAAGATTACTAATATGGAAGGCACGGCCGCCTCCATGGAGGAACATGGAATGGTGCTGGTCTCCTTCTTTCTTATCTTGACCATCATCATTCAACTGTTCGGCGGCCTCGCCATGATCGTGGGCTATCAGGTGAAGCCGGTTGCTTTCGTTCTAGCCGGGCTTACTCTAGTAATCAGCCTCCTGATGCACGATTTCTGGAATATGCCCTCAGAAACACAGAACTTCGTTAAAAACATGGGCATCATGGCTGGCCTGCTAGTAGCAGCCGGGCTTGGTGCGGGTGGCTGGAGTCTCGATAGCAAGCTTGCTAAACAAAAGTAATATCAGCAGCTTATCGGCAGCACCAGTAAGCGGCGACCTCGATTCTTGACAGCTTCCTGCGCGCCTGCGAAAGTGGCCCTGAATACGGCTAATGCGACACCATCTTAGTGTAAGCAGCTCAGTAACATCAGCTGACTTGAAGATTAGGGCCCGAACAAAATTATCTTCTATGCAGCACGGCGTAAACTAACTTTTAAAATAGGATCAGACACATCATGATAATGGTGCAATCAACTTTCCATCTCGTTTCAGAATCCAAGCCTGAAGCAATCGAATTGATGAAGAACATGGTTCGCCTGTGTCGTCAGGAACACGGCTGCTTGAATTATGAATATTTCGAAGGCCTAACCGATTCCAATCAGGTCGTCCTCTTACAAGAGTGGGAGAATGCAGACTGTCTTCAGGGCCACTATCAAACTGCCCACATGGAAGAGTTTCTGGCGAAGCTAGGCGACTACCTGGAGAGTGAAGTCACGACCCGCAGCTATGCCTCACAGGACGAGCCCAGGGTGTCATCGAAGTCAAATGATGAACTCGCCAAGCCGGAACAGACGATTCACTAACTCTGATTGCCCCCGTATTCTCAACATGCCACCAATAAATCGATCGCAACGTTAGCGCACTACAAGGATTAGTAAATGTTCTACACGTTGCAGGGCGATCAGAAGACTCCCGTTTCCGCTGAAGAAAATACTCGCCTGCTACACTGGAGAACGTCCACGTTCTGGGTCATGTTAGTCGGCTATGTGGGCTATTACATCTGCCGCGGTAATCTGTCTGCCGCCTTTCCACTACTAGAACAAGAATTCGGTTATTCCAATACACAACTCGGTCTGATTGCCTCTCTGTCTGAGATGGCCTACGCCGCCGGTAAGTTTATCAACGGCCCACTGGCCGACAAGATCGGTGGTCGCCGAATCTTTCTCATTGGTATGGCAGGCGCCATATTCTGGAACATCGTCTTCTCGATCTCGGCGAGCCTGACAGCCTTCATCGTGGTGTGGTGCTGCTGTCGCTACTTCCTCTCTATGGGCTGGGGAGGACTCACCAAGACCATAGGCAACTGGTATCCAAGAGAGCGCAATGGCACGGTGATGGGCCTGATTAGCGTCAACTTCCAATTCGGCGGAGTTGCAGCCACTCTGTTCGCAGGATTCTTGGTATCAATGGGCGTGCCTTGGCAGGGAGTCTTCATCTATCCGGCTCTGTTGCTCTCCCTGATTCTTATTTGGTCTTATCTTGCCTCGCGCTCCAGCCCCGCCGACGTAGTACCAGGGGCTATTCCGATTGAGGGTGAATCCTCGAAGGCGCAAATTGCCGACTACGGCGACGAGGAGCATCCACCGGTATCGACTATCATGAAGACGCTGCTGCGACTCCCCATCTACAGGGAATTGCTTGTGTTCAGCTTCCTCACCACCTTGCTGCGCTCAGTGTTCCTGTTTTGGACTCCGAAATTTCTTTTCGACATCGGCCTTGGCGCCAGCTCCGCCATTCTCCGTTCCGCTATATTTCCCCTACTTGGCGTGGCTGGAACCGTTTTCATAGGCTGGTACACAGACCATCATGCGCGCAATGGCGACCGCGCCCGAATGATGTGGATCATGCTCTCCGTACTCGTGTTCTGCATGATAGCCATCTCGGTTCTAAGTGGTGCCAGCGAACCAAACTTCAATCTCATTCTATTCTTCCTGGGTGCCAGCGGGTTCTTCTTACTAGGCCCCTACTCCATGAGCAGCGGTTGTCTCACGCTGGACATCGCAGGCGCAAAAGGTGCAGGTTCCTGTACGGGAATCATCGACGGCATGGGGTATATAGGAGGGGCTATCGCGGCGTTCGCCGCTGGCATACTCTCTGATTATCTTGGGTGGCCACAGGTATTCATGGTGCTATCAGTTTTTGCGGTAATCTCTACACTCAGCGCCTGGATGATGAGCCGAGGCTTTCAAAAGATGGCACGCGAAGCGACTGCCTCGACTCCCCAAGACTGAATCCCTACTGCTGCGCTTCATATTCCTTAATCTGATTCGTTATATCGCGCACCATGCCATTGGGAATGGGCAGTGTCAGATGGTACTGCGATATCTTCCAGCCCTGCGCGGTGCGAATTAACACCCCGGTACCGCGACTACTGCCATAGCTCTGGCTCAGCAGCGCCTCGTCAAACCAGGCACTAGCCCCATCGGGAGTAATATTGATGCTGCGCTGCTGCGGCGTGTAGACTCAGCCGTTACTGCCGCTGGAATATTGACGAAACTCTGACTTGCCCCAGCGCTTGCGCGCATCGGTACCGATGAAGACACTATCTTCGCTCATCAGATCGAAATAGGTATCCCATTCGCCATTTGCTGCCGCCAGATGATAACTGTCTAACACTCGATTGATGGCATCCAGATCTGACTGCTGTAAATGACCACTCTGCACACAGTCCATCAGACTGGAAGCGACCACAGTTGAAAAGAATAGATTCTTCATAGGCTGATCAGTCCTGGGCTGCCGTCTCAGTTTCTGTTGATTGCTTGCCCTTGTCGAATTCTCCCGCATCGATTCTCGCAAAATAGGCGCTAGCCACCTGTTTTACCTTAGGCGCCAATAGAAGGGTTGAGACCATGGTCGGTATAGCCATAGTCGCATACATGCCGTCGAGCAGATTAATCACTATATCCAGAGAAACAACGGCACCGGCTGTTATCAGTGCCATATAGGCATACATATAATATTTCTCCTTAGACACGCCAAAGAGAAAGCCCATACACTTACTGCCGTAGTACCAATAGGTGAGAATCGTCGTGGTGCTCAATACCATCACCATGATCAACAACAGATAGGCGCCGAAGCCTGGAAACACCTGCTCGTAGGCCTGGGTAGTCATGGTGACACCTATGGCATCTCCCTCCCAGACGCCGGTAACCAACAAAGCCATGGCGGTGCAGGTACAAACTATCAGCGTATCCGCAATAGGCCCTATCATGGCCACCAGGCCCTCTCGCGTGGGCTCGTTAGTCTTCGCCGCGCCGTGGGCAAGAGATTCGGTTCCGATTCCCGCCTCGTTGGAGAAGGCACCACGCTGCACGCCGATCAGGATGACGGCACCAAGCACGCCGCCCGCTACAGCTTCGCCGCTGAAGGCATCGGTAAGGATGAGCAGAAACATCGCTGGAATTTCAGTGACGTGACTGGCCAGCAGCACCCCTGTTATCAGGAAGTAGAAGATCACCATCGATGGCACCATCTTGCCCGCCACCGCTGACACTCTCTTCACCTTGCCTACCGCAACAGAAAACATGATTACGGCCAGCAGAATACCGGCGGATAGATCAAAGCTGAAATGTTCCTCCGGCGTTGCCAGACCCGCCGGGATCGCAATCACATCGCGCAGTATCTGCACCAGTTGATTGACCTGAAAGATAGGCAGAGTTCCTACCATGCCGGCTATTGCAAACAACCAGGCGAGAGGAAGCCACTTACGCCCCAGGCCCTCTCGAATCACATACATGGGACCGCCCTGTAGCTTACCCTCGTCGTCCCTGCCCCGGTACATGATCGCCAGGGAGGCGGTATAGAATTTTGTTGAGATGCCAACGATAGCCGTAACCCACATCCAGAACACTGCACCCGGGCCACCGATAGTGATCGCGACGGCAACACCGGTGATGTTGCCCAGGCCCATCGTTCCTGCCAGGGCTGTAGCCAGCGCGCGATAGTGGCTGATGTCTCCGGACACCGAGTCCGAGGGATCGTCATACTTGCCCCGAAGCAAAGCGAAGCTATGGGAGAAATAGCGGAAGTGGCGCAGACGGGAATGCACCATGAAGAAGAAGCCACCGCCCACCAGCAAGATAACCAGCGGCAAACCCCACATGAAACTTGTATAGGCGGCGATTGCCGCTTCGATCGAGTCCATCACAGGACACCGCCCCGTGCTGTCACTACTGCAATTCTAACTGGCAAAGAGATAGGGATTTCCTGCTGCGTAGTATTATGAGTGGTGGAATGCTCGGCACCGCC
>CAJQHM010000042.1 GCA_905478195.1 uncultured Pseudomonadales bacterium | reverse complement strand
GTACCGCGAACGGAATACGGACAGCCCGACCTGAGTGGTGTATGGAATTTTAGTTCATTCGTCCCTATGCAGCGCCCCCGGCAATTTGCCGACAAGGAGTTTCTGACTCCGGAAGATATCGCCGCCATAGCGAATCAGACTGAGGCGGGTCTGGAGGCATTGAATAATATCGGAGTGGGTGGCTACAACACCTTCTGGGTAGAGAATGCAGGTCGTGGTGACAATACGCGTACTTCGCTAATCACCTACCCGGAGGACGGTAGAGTTCCAGAAACGGTTGAGGGTGTGCCCGTGCAGGTCGGCGGTCTTGGTCCGGACGAGCCAGGCATACGACCCGTCCGTATGACTGTGGGTGGCATAGCGAAAGATGGCCCGGAAGATAGAGGCCTGTCAGAGCGTTGTATCGTCGGCTTCAATTCGGGGCCGCCGTTTACCCCTAATTTGTACAACAACAATGTGCAGCTGGTACAGAGTAAAGATCACGTCGTGATAATGACCGAGATGATTCACGATGCGCGCATCGTACCTCTGGATGGTCGTGATCATATCGATGACAGTATTCGGCAATGGTCGGGCGATTCTCGTGGCTATTGGGATGGCGATACGCTGGTTGTGGAGACTAGAAACTTTAACGACCTGACACAGAGTTTTAGTGTCTTTGGTAGTTCCCTCGATAAGGTGCTGACGGAAAAATTCACCCGCGTAGATGAGTTTACAGTTGACTATGAGTTTACCGTAGAAGACCCGAGTACTTTTAAAGACAAGATTACGGTATTGCTGCCAATGGCCAAGGTCGATGGCCTGATGTACGAATATGCCTGCCATGAAGGCAACTATGGCATGGTTAACATCCTGCGCGGTGAGCGTATGGAAGAACAGCGTGCCAGTGAGGGTGCTAGATAGCTAAGTGTTGGTGGGAACATAGATCTTCCAGCCAGGCAGTAAAAAAATACGGTAAACAAAGAAAGGAAAAAGGCGAGGAGCTCAGCTCACTCGCCTTTTTTGTGTCTAGGAATCTTCCGGGTCTAGCGAGATCATGTGGGATTTGGCGTAACGATCACCGTGCACTTTGTCGCCATTAAATATCTCTCCCGCCAGGGCGAGATCTTCCGCAGCGATCGATAGTTCTGTCGCCCTCGCGTTCTCCTCAACGAATTTAACATGTTTGGTGCCGGGTATTGGCACGAAGTTCGGGTCTTGGGCCAGCACCCAGGCTAGTGCGAGCTGGGCCATAGTGCACGAATAAGATTCGGCCATTTCCCGCAGGGCTGTTAACTGCTTGAGGTTCTGTTGAAAGTTTTCACCCAGAAATCTAGGCATGGTTTGTCGCATGTCATCTTCGCCTAACACAGACATATCGCTTATCACGCCGGCGAGAAACGCTCTGCCTAGCGGACTGAAGGGCACAAAGCCTATGCCCAGTTCTCTACAGCAATCGAACACCTTGTATTCGGGCTCGCGAGACCACAGGGAATATTCAGATTGCACGGCACAGATCGGGTGTTCGCGGTGGGCTTTCCTGATGGTGTTTGAAGAGCATTCAGACAGACCGATATAACGAATCTTGCCTGCAGCGACGCAGTCGGCGAGGGCGCCTACGCTCTCTTCGATGGGAACGTTGAAGTCGCGTCGATGAAGATAATAGAGGTCGATGATATCGGTGTTTAGCCGGCGCAGGCTTTCATCGCAGGTCTTCTTAACGTTCTCGGGGGTGCAATCAACTGCTCGTTTGCCATCACGATTTACTATGCCGCACTTGCTGGCAAGAACGAACTCCTCGCGCCTGCCCGGTAGCACCTCGCCTAGCAATGTCTCATTGTGACCAAGTCCATAGAGGCTTGCGGTATCCAGGAAGGTGTAGCCGACATCCAGAGCCCGGTGCAGGGCGCGCTCCGACTCCTCCCGATTTGCGACGCCGTAGGATTGGGACATGCTCATGCAGCCCAGACCCAGGGCCGATACCTGTAATTCTCCAAGTTGGCGTGTCTGCATATTGATTTCTCCCTGTGTGATTTAGTGTCGTCAGCTCGCTGAATAGCCCTGAATACTAGCATGATTATCTAGCTTGCCAGCCTCCGCGCTAGCTGCCCTGTTACATCTGAATAGTTGTTCAGATTCTGTTCAGACTCGTTCGCGTATTCTTGGATCGTTCGCGGAAGAGCGCTAGCAACAGGCAAACCTCACAAGCCTCACCCTTTCTTTAGCCTGTTTGCTGGTAGCACTGTCTGCCGCAAATCCTCACTCAACTAATGGCGGTTAGGGAGTGGGGATTTTTTATTTCAGCAGGCGCCTCAGGTACCTACCCTATTGACCGATTCTATTGCCAGCGAAAATCCTCTCATCCTCTTGTTTGATCGATAGTAAATCTTTGATAAGATTGCAAAATTCCTCGCAATCACAATAACAAGACAGCGGCTCTCAACGTTCGGATGAATTCTCCCTCTCATGCAGGCCACTATTCACCTAACTGGCAGACAGGAAGGGCCCTTGCATCGTTGCTGCTGATGCTCGGCCTGTTAATCCTGCCCCTAAGCCGAGTTGCCGCCCTAGAGGCCATCGAATCCCCCGATCAATACACGCTGCCTGCGGATATGAGTGCCGTGCACTTCTATTTAATCACCGTAGACGTCGGTGACAGGATATGGGACAACTTCGGTCATACCGCGCTGCGTGTCATCGACGAAGATGCCAATATCGATCTGGTTTTTAATTGGGGCCTTTTTCGTATCAATGGCGGTCCCGTCGCCTTCTCCTACAATTTTTTCAAGGGGATCATGAATTACGAACTGGGCACAAAACCGCCTAATCAGGAATTCGCGATGTACCGCGCGCAGGAGCGCAGCGTCTGGCAGGACAAGATTAATCTCACCAACCCGCAGAAAGAAATTCTCTACACTCGCCTGTTATGGAACTCGCAGCCCGAGAACATCGTCTACCCCTATCAATACTTCTTCGATAATTGCACGACCCGTGTACGGGACTATCTGGATGAGGCTCTTTCCGGTCGACTGGCAGTACTCAAGGATGGCTTGACTGATTCTACGTTCCGCGACCAAGTGCGAGCGCACTATGAATCCGTGGCGCTTATTGGTTTCTCCCTCGATGTATTGATGAACAGCAATATCGATAGACCGATGACTGAGTGGGAAGCTATGTTCCTGCCGCTTACGTTGAGAGAACAGCTCTATCTGGTCGAGTCCGATGTGGCGGAGAACGGAGTGCGGAATATGCTGCTCTCCGGTTCGCAGCAGATTATGCAGTTTCCTCCACCCACGGTTGAGACGGACCCTTACCAGATAGCGTCGATAACACTATTGGCGCCAGTGCTGCTATTGTTCCTGATGTTGAAGAAGATTCCTATGTCGTATTTTGCAACACACTCGCGCATAGGCTTGAATCTACCGGGAATCAATTTTCGCCTACTTGGTTTGCTGGGTATTCTGGTGGCTCTATTCAGTGGTATCTATGGCATCTTGATGTTGGGCAGCTGGTTTGTGTCCGGCCACCTGGATCTGCACCACAATATCAATCTGCTCCTGTTCTGGCCGACGGATCTGCTCGGTATCTTCGTCGCATTGCGATGGCTTATTTTTTGTAGGCCATGGCCCATGACGCATAATAGCTCGCCATTTTTGAATTATTATATGATGGCCCACGTGTTTGGTATGGCCGTCTATGCGGCCGTGACATTCCTGCAGCTAGCGGATCAATCCACTTTGAATATCAGCTTATATGTTCTGCCCGGCCTAACACTGTTCACTGTGCTCGTCTGGCTGGTTGGATTCGAGCCGGCCAAACCAAGGAACAGTTTTTTCTAGATCCTACCCCTCTGTTCAGGATGTCCCATCACATGACGAAACTAATTAGCTCAGTAGCGCAACGGGCAGATGAATTACATCCGATGGCGGCGAAAGTCGCCAGGGCTGCCGCCAGGCAGAAGCCTCTGAGTGAATGCGCCGCCGTTCAGGCCAGGGCCATGCGCGAGGAGCGCGGTAATCCCTTCGCGCCAGAAGCTGTTGCGATGGAGAGTATTACGGATCATTGGCTGCCTGGCGGCGCGGGGCAGTTGCGGGTGCGGCGCTATCAGCCCATGGCTACCCAGTCCGAGTTGCAGCCGGCCCTCCTTTATTTTCATGGGGGTGGTCATGTGCTGGGCACGCTAGACGGCTATGACACCGTTGCCCAGCAGCTAGCACGATTAGGGAATTGCGTGGTGTTTTCGGCTGAGTATCGACTGGCGCCGGAGACGAAGTCAGCGGGTATCTATCAAGATGGTCTCGACATCTATAATTGGCTGCTCCACGGCGGGCCCGATTTAGGTATAGACCCGAATCGCATCGCGATAGGCGGTGACAGCGCCGGAGGCAACATCGCCATCGCGGTATTGCTGCAGTGCAAGCAACAGAACATCGCCCAGCCTTGCTATCAGGTTCAGATATATCCGGCCATAGATTGTCGCATGGGCTATCCGTCCATCGACGAATTTGCGGAAGGGTATTTTCTGACTAAGGCCGATAAGCAATGGTTTCGAAGTCAGTTTCTTGAGTCAGACGAGCGGGCGAGCGACCCTCTGGTGTCATCTATATTGGCAGATCTTGGTGGCCTGCCTCCAGCGCTGGTAATTACGGCGGGCTTCGACCCCTTACGTGATGAGGGCGAAGCCTTCGCAAAACGTTTAGCGGATTATGGCGTGCCGGTTGAACATGTTTGCTATACGGATATGATTCACGCCTTCGTGTCGTTTGCCGGCGGAATTCCTGCGGGAATGTCGGCCTTAGAGCGTATCGGCGCGCAGCTGCAGCGAGCTTTTGGCAACTAATTTGCCCTCGCTGTCCTTCTCTAAATTGCAGACAAAAAAAGGCCGAACACTAAGGCTCGGCCTAACTTCCAAACAGATATTATTCAGTCAATATTTTTAACTAGTACTCTTTGCTAATCGTTCCGCGAGGATCGATTAAGGAGTGACTATTTCTACTCGACGATTCTGCTGATAGGCGCGCTCATTGGTGCCGCGATCAGCAGGGCGCTCTTCGCCATAGCTCACCATCTCTATCTGATTGCGAGATGCACCGTTAACGATTAGGTAGTTAAGAATGCCTTCGGCACGACGCTCACCTAGTGCCAAGTTGTATTCTCTAGTGCCGCGCTCATCTGCATGGCCTTCCAGGCGAATTCTCTTGTTAGAATTCGCGGCAAGGTCTCTTGCGTGATAGGTCAACACATTGCGGTCTGCTTGGCGGAATTCAGACACGTCGAAGTCGAAGTAGAAGACTCTGGTGTTAAGTGCAGCTGCTGCTATGCGTTCTTCGGCAGCGGCGGCTCGAGCACGTGCCTCGGCTTCCAGCTCTTGTGTGCGACGGGTGGTTGCATCGATACCCGATTCGGTTTCGGCTACTACTTCGTTGCTCGCTTCCTCGCTGGTTGAGCTACAAGCGGCCAGGCTGAAAAGGGCAATAAAAAGCAGGGTAAATTTAGTTGATCTAGAGAATTTCATGGCATCTCCTAAGAGCTATCTAGTGGAAGTCTGTGTGCAGACTGTTTTTCTGCAATTTTTGTTTGCAAATACAGTATGTTAAAAAGAGGGCGAAGGATACCGTAATTGCGGCTTTAAATCCAACGAGACAAGCAATTTTAGCGTTAAATTTTACAGAAATTTGTACCAGATTAGCCTGATTCTAAGGGGTTGCGATCTTCCGAGCAATCGTTCGATTATTACTTATCAAGGGCGGGGAATAATGGTAATCTTCGCCTTCTTCGAAATTCGAGCTACACCCGTCACGGGCTTGTTTTGGTCCGGATATCAAGGGTAGCCCAGGGCATTTTGGCCCGGAACAACAGGAGATTTACATTGAACGCTGATTTTACCGCTGAAGAACTGCAATTCGAGCAGGAAGTTCGGGAGTTTTTGCAGAATGATTTTCCAGCTGAGTACCGAGAGAAGGTCGATGCTGGCATTCGCCTGAGCAAAGAGGAACTGGTGCACTGGCAGAAGATTCTCTACAAGAAGGGCTGGGCAGCCCCAAATTGGCCGGCCGAATACGGTGGTACCGGCTGGACGGCTACACAGAAGCATATCTTCGCAACGGAAATGGGCCTCATCGGTGCGCCGGAACCCGTTCCATTTGGTATGAAGATGGTTGCTCCGGTAATCATGGCTTATGGTTCGGATGAGCAGAAGCAACGTTTTCTTCCCGATATTCTGGAAAGTAATGTGTGGTGGTGTCAGGGCTATTCCGAGCCCAACGCAGGTTCAGATCTGGCGTCACTAAAGACGGCTGCCGTGCGAGATGGTGATGAATACGTAGTCAATGGCAGCAAGACCTGGAACACCTACGGTCAGTATGCTGACTGGATTTTCTGCCTGGTACGCACCGACAACAGCGTGAAGAAGCAGGAAGGCATTAGTTTTCTGTTAATAGACATGAAGACTCCAGGTATAACTCTCAAGCCTATCGTGCTGTTAGACGGTCATGCAGAAGTAAACGAAGTATTCTTCGATGACGTCAGGGTGCCGGCCAACAATCTTATCGGTGAAGAGAACAAGGGTTGGACCTACGCCAAAGTATTGCTTACTCATGAACGTACAAATATCTCGGGCGTACCCCGAGGTAAGCGGCGACTGGCTGCGCTCAAGCGTCTCGCCAAGAATACCGACGATGGCTTCGGTGGCACGATGTTGGACAATGCGTCGTTCAGGACGAAGTTGGCCGAGCTTGAGATTGAGCTGCAGGCACTTGAATATTCTGAGCTGCGCACTCTAGCCGCCTTGAGCGTGGGTAATGCGCCTGGCCCTGAGTCGTCGATTCTAAAGATTGTCGGAACAGAACTCGCCCAGGAGATGGATGAAATGTTCGTCGACCTGGCAGGCTACCATTGTCTCCCTTTCGTACCTGAACAGTTTGAAGACGGTTTCCAGGGTGAGGCTATAGGCCCGGGTAATTCGGCGGCAGCGGCACTCACCTATTTTAATAATCGCAAGCTGTCGATATTCGGTGGCTCTAACGAAATTCAACGTAACATTATCAGCAAGGCTGTATTGGGTCTGTAATAGATTCGATGAGTGCCTTGGGCTGACAACGTAGATAGATTTAAAGAGGGATTATTGTGGATTTTTCGAACACAGAAGAACAGCAGATGCTGCAAGAGAGCGTGCAGAAGTTCGTTTACAAAAGTTATGACTTCGATACGCGTAACAAAATCATAGCGACAGAAAAAGGCTTCAGTGATGAAAACTGGGAGCTTTTTGCGGAGCTGGGTTGGTTGACGGTTCCTTTTCAGGAAGAAGATGGTGGCTTCGGTGGGTCTGCCGTCGACCTCGTCGTGATGATGGAAGAATTTGGTAAGGCAATGTTAGTTGAACCCTTCGTCGCGACGACTGTTCTGGCGGGTGGGCTGATCAGCGAACAGGGTAGTGCGCAGCAGAAGGCTGAGCTTTTGCCTAAGATTATGGAAGGTAAGCTGCAGCTAGCCTGTGCCTATGCCGAGCCGGGTAGCCGCTTCAATCTGGCGAACATCAAAACCTCGGCAGTAGCAGACGGCGACAACATTGTTCTCAATGGCAGCAAGACAGCGGTTCTGAACGGTTCAAATGCTGAAGTTCTATTGGTCGTGGCGCGTGAATCAGGCGCTGCAACCGATACCACAGGTGTTTCGGTCTTCATGGTAGATGCGACAAGTGCTGGGGTTTCAATTCAGGCTTTCGCAAATGTGGATGGCAAGAAGTCAGCCGAGATTACGCTTAAAGACGTCAGCGTATCGGCGACAGCTAGATTGGGTGAGGCAGGTTCTGCTCTGTCGGCGCTGACTGCCGTCGTCGATCGTGCAACGCTGGCAGTAAGTGCCGAGGCGGTAGGCGCGATGGAAGCAATGCTGCATAAGACTGTGGAATACAGCAAGACGCGCAAGCAATTTGGTACGGCGATTGGTACGTTCCAGGCACTACAACATCGTATGGCGGATATGTTCATCGAATGCCAGTTGGCACGTTCTATCGCTATCATGGCAGCCATGAAGTTAGATGGCGGTGAAGACGCGACGGAGAAGAGCAAGTCAGTCTCTGCAGCTAAGAGTCGCATTGGCAAGGCGATAAACAAGGTCGGCCAGGAAGCTATTCAGATCCATGGTGGCATAGCCATGACAGAAGAATTGGATGTCGGACATCTATTCAAGCTGGTTACCGCTGCGGAAATCATGTTTGGGAATACCGATTATCACACCGAACGATTCGCGTCGCTCTAAGAGAGGTCTTCATGTCTCTCAGTGCTATTCCCCGCGTGTGGCTGTCTGAACCGTGAGCGAGATCATCCTAGTTCGCCACGGACAGGCATCATTCGGTGCAGATTCCTACGATAAATTGAGCGATAAGGGTGTCGAGCAAGTCAAAGTGCTTGCACGACACTGGCAGGAAGTGGGCGAGCAATTCGACCATGTGTACAGTGGCACCTTGCTCAGACAGAGAGAGACAGCGAACGAGTTGCTCGCTCTGGTAAAGGGTGCTCCAAGCGCTTCTACTGAAAACCCCTCCTTCAATGAATACAATGGTGATCCTCTCATGCGTGTGTATCTTCGTGATCACGCAGCGCAGGAGGGATTCGACGTGCCGATTGCCTGGCCTATTAAAGATGAGCGCCTGTTCCAAAGAATTTTCGAAGCCGCCTGCGCGAAGTGGATACGCGGGGAGCTAACACCTAGTAGTGAGGAAGCAAATTTCGAGCATTGGGCAGACTTTCAAGATCGTGTTCATACCGCCATCGATGAGATCATGGCCAGGCATAACGAGGGTGCACGGGTATTAGTCTCCACCTCTGGCGGTGTCATAGCCATGGTGCTGCAAAGAGTACTACAATTCCCCGACGATGCGGTTATCACCACCAATTGGATGGTGCGCAATAGTTCGGTGAGCCGTATTAAATACGGGCGAGGAAAGGTATCCTTGACTCAATTCAACAGCTTACCCCATCTCGAAAGGGCGGGTTTGCAGCAAATGATCACCTATAGATAAGGCAAAGGATTTCGTTTTGACGAACAATGAACTAGTCGATCAAGCCGGAAGTATGCGTGAGGGTGAGGAGCTCGACCTGAATTGTCTCAGGCAATATCTTGAGCCAGTACTCGGCAGTGCCGCAGCATCTCTGGAGGCCAAACAATTCCCCGGCGGTTTCTCCAATCTTACCTATCTGCTTAGCAGCGGCGATGAAAAGTGGGTGCTACGCCGACCTCCATTTGGCAGTAAGGTAAAGTCTGCTCATGATATGTCGCGCGAGTACAAGATTCTCTCGGCTCTGCAAAAAGTCTATTCCTATGGGCCGGTTCCCGTTCATTTCTGTGAAGATCATGACGTGTTGGGCTGTGATTTTTATTTGATGACATACATCGAAGGCTTGGTGATTCGTCGCGAGTATCCGGCGAGCCTGAACATGAGTCCGGATCAGATTCGGCAACAGCTGTTTAATTTTTTCGATGTGTTGAGTGAGTTGCACTCCGTGGATCTGGTTGAGGCTGGCCTCGATACATTCGGGCGCCCCGAAGGTTATGTTAAGCGGCAGGTTGAAGGATGGTGCAAGCGCTGGGGCGATGCGGTGACCCCGGATACAGTAAACTGTGATGCAATCATGCAATGGTTGAATGACAATATGCCTGCCGAAAGCGGCAAGGCAAGCGTGATACATAATGATTACAAGATGGATAACGTTATATTCTCTCTGGAGAATCCTCTTGAGGTAATCGGAGTCCTGGACTGGGAGATGGCAACTGTTGGCGATCCCCTAATGGATCTGGGTTGCACCCTTGGTTACTGGGTTGAAACTTCAGATCCAGATTTTTTCCGTGAATACAGAACAATGCCTAGCGATATTGAGGGTGCACCTACTCGTGCCGAGATTGTCGCTCGCTTTCAAGAGAAGACAGGCATCCCCGTAGATAACTTCCCCTTCTACTTTTGTTTCGGTCTATTTCGTTTGGCCGTAATTGGTCAGCAAATCTATTACCGTTATTATCAGGGCCTGACGAAGGACAAACGTTTTGCGATGATGGTTAAGAAAACCCACATTCTGCAGCAGATGTGCGAACTGATTATTGCCGGCAAGGTAACTACGTAAGTTCGGTACCAAGAACTAGAATACATACTCTCAAGATTCAGGAATAAAGCGATGGCCTTCGATATTAGTGAACTGTTTTCCGTGTCCGGTAAGGTGGCAATAGTTACAGGTGGCTCGAGGGGTATTGGCAAGATGATCGCCGAGGGCTATGTGGCGAACGGTGTAAAAACCTATATCACCGCACGAAAGGCCGAGGCCTGTGAGGCGACGGCACAAGAGTTGTCGGCTCAGGGAGAGTGTATAGCTATACCCGCAGACCTCTCTACCAAGGCTGGCAGGGATTCGTTCGTCAGTGAAATTAAGCAGCGCGAATCGAAGATCGATATCCTGGTAAATAATGCCGGCGCTGCCTGGGGAGCCCCTTTCGAGGAATATCCGGATGAAGGCTATGACAAGGTAATGGATATCAATGTGAAGGCCGTGTTTACCTTGACGCGAGACCTGATGCCTCTGCTTTGTAAGGATGCAAGTCAGGAACAGCCGAGTCGTGTGATCAATATCGGCTCTATCGATGGCTTGCGTGTCTCTAGCATGGATAATTTTGCCTACGGTGCGAGCAAGGCTGCCGTACATTTCCTTACTAAGAACCTTGCAGTACGTTTGGCGCCTAAAGGTATTACGGTGAATGCTATCGCGCCTGGGGCTTTCGAGAGCCAGATGATGGATCACACGTTGAGCCAGTTTCGAGACAAGATAGAAGCGGAGAATCCGCTGGGCAGAATAGGCAGGCCTACCGATATGGCAGGGCTGGCGCTCTATCTGGCCTGTAATGCCTCAAAGTATATGACGGGACAGATAATCGCCATAGACGGCGGCCGCCATCTGGGTTCCCGCTAAGTCATCCCTGGCGAATAAAACACTGGGGATGAAATTTCGTCTCCTTTCCAAAGTTTTAGTTATCTAGCGAAAGTGCAGGCGCGGTTTGTCGTGAAACCCTTCCAATGGCGCGCGCTTCAATGGTACTTTTACGGCTCGCCATAATTAGAAGGTTAGCTAAGCCCGTGAATTCAGTCAGTCTGCCCAAAATAGTTGTAATCAGTGTCGCTTTCGTAAGCGGGTTTAGCATCATGACTATCGAGATGCTTGGTGCGCGTATTATGGCGCCTTATTTCGGTGGCAGTATTTCTGTGTGGGGAAGTCTCATCACGGTCTTCATGCTTGCGCTGTCGGTGGGGTATCTGATCGGTGGCCGACTTTCGACACGTAATCCCAATCCCAAGACATTTGCACTCTTCTTCATTTCGGCGGCTATTTTTTCCATTCCAATAATCGTTTTCGCCGATGCGATTATGCGGCCAATATTTCTAGCCATAGAAGATCCACGCTATGGTTCGCTGTTTGCCTCAATATTTTTATATTTTATTCCAACTAGCATACTGGGGATGATCTCTCCTTATTCTGTTCGTCTGATGGTGGATTCCCATGAGCATAGCGGTCACATGGCTGGGCAATTGTTTTTCGTCTCAACCATTGGAAGTGCTGGCGGCACTCTGGCGACTAGTTTCTATTTTGTATTATGGTTCGACGTGAACCAGATCCTTTGGGGTGCTGTCGCGGTTCTACTTCTGGCGGGCTCACTCATTTTGTTCATAAACTTCTTGCTTCAGAAAAATGCTGCAGCTTCAAAGGTACCGGCTTATGAAAAATAAACTTAGGCGTCTGCTAGGTTGTGCGCTAATTGGTGGCGTTACGGCATTGCTGCAACTCCCATTGATTGCGGCAGAAACCATCCACGAAGAAAAATCACTGTATCGAGATATCAACGTTGTTCAGACAGGTAGCCGTCGTTGTCTTATTTTCAATGTGCATCGCGGCGATAGGAATCAAACCTGTGTGGATGTAAATAACCGCGACGAGTTAATATTTAGTTATACCAA
>CAJQHM010000041.1 GCA_905478195.1 uncultured Pseudomonadales bacterium | reverse complement strand
ATATTCACTTTGGCTCTCTCGGTTATTCATTGGTACAGGAACTTCATGTTTAACGTTACCCCAGTGCTACGAATTGGTATTGATTCAAGTCAATCCTTCTTCCGCGGCCTGCCGGCGTCACATTGACGCGGGCTTCACGATCAATAAATCTTTCTTGATGTAGTCCAGAGCAGCATCTGTAGTGATACCAATCAAGGCCTCCGAGAGCCGGCTGCGCGAGATAGCACCCATAACAACGATGTCGGAATTGGACTCTTCGCTGTATTCCTTTAGCGCATACAGGGGAGTTTCATCGATGAGATGCTGGTGATCTTTATCTATGCTGTAGTCTTTCAGCAACGCATCGAAAGCCTTGCTGTGTTCCGACTTGATCGTACCTGCCACCGCAAAGGGGCGTGCCGTTTCGGCATAGGCATGTACTACATGCAACTCTGCCCCTAACTGGCTCGCTGCGATCGACGCCGCATCGATCACGCGATTGTCCAGGCTTTCCGGCTTGTTATGGCTATGCATAGGATCGACGGCAGCCATCACCGTCATGTCGCTACCCCACTCCCCGTTCTTCACCAGTAGTACCGGGATTGGACATCGTCGCACAAGCTCCCATGAGTCATGGGTGAGATGGTAGTGCTCTATCTTGGCATAGACACGACAGTGCTGAACGATCAAGTCTGCATCGAACTCCTTACCTTTGTTAATAATCTCCTCGTAACGCGGATGGCCCCAACCTATTTCATTGAGACCATCAGAAACGAGAGCGGTGTGAAGTAACCCGCCTCCCCTGCGACTTTTCCTATCAGCACATAGACCCCTGCGCCAAGGATGTTCCCCAATCCATAGAGACACACCAATGGGAACGAGAGGCTTCGCTTTAGCGTTAAGCTTTTTGCCATTTGGATTTCCGTCGAATCGGGCCAACAATACAAGAATCTGAGATCGGTGGATAGCTAGCCAACCAGGAGAAAAACTAACAGCCCTGGCTGTGAGTGACGTTGATCTTCGTCAAACACTTCAGGCGACCTAGGTTTTAGATGAGGCGACTAAGACATCTGAAGCATAAAGATTCAATTCGATGCGATCGCACGACTCACACTAAATAGCTATGTGGGTATAATTCCAGCCCTTCCCTTCAGCCCTCATTCATTCCTATTTAGCCCAGTTAATGGTAATTTCTCTTCCTACTTTTAATTAATCTAATTGTTGATATCAATCCCAGAAGAATAAACGCGCCAAGAGGTAGCTATGAAACTCGGCCATACAGCATTCTCACGACTTACAGCTTCGCTAATCTGCGCACTTGTCCTGACATTTTCTGCAGGTGCAGTGGCACAATCGGAAACCTTCAGGGCGAGGTTATCCCCCATGCCCACTACGCCACAGACGGTTACTACCATAACCGGTGAGGGTGAGGTGATTCTCACGCTCGACGGGAACACGCTTACCGTCAGCGGCAATTTCACCGGCATGAATTCCGTCGCCACTATGGCTCATGTGCACAATGGCCCTCCCGCTCAGCCCGGCCCGGTTGTTCACCAACTAGAGGTAACCAAGATGCCCGCTGGTGAGATCAGCGCGGTATTGGAACTCACCGATGCTCAGGTAACGGCATTGAGGAATAATGAGCTCTATATCCAAGTGCACAGCGAAACAAATCCTCCCGGCGAGTTGCGCGGTTGGATTTTTGCAAGAAACTAATCGAGGTCTAGCATGAAATCACTGAATACGAACAACACACGCACCCTTTTTGCCTCTGCCCTGATTTTGCTTCTCGCCGCCTGCGGTGGTGAGAGCACGGAGCAGGCTGCAGCACCTGCAGCATCGATGGCCGCAGTGACCTTTAGTTCACAGGCCCAGGACGGCGCCAACGCCTTCGCCAGCAATTGCGCCGCCTGTCATGGGGCAGAGCTGGAAGGCACTACGCTGGGCCCATTACTCATCGGCAATGCCTTCCTGCAGCGCTGGGGAACGCAGACACCGGCACTGCTACTGAATAATATTCAAGCGAACATGCCTCCCGGTGGCAATGATAGCCTTAGCGATGAGGACTACACCAACATCGTCGCGCATATCCTGTCTTCGAACGGAGTCGATGCCGTCACCGAGGCACTTACCGCGAGCACCGATTTCGAGATCGCCGACAATATCTCACGGGTGGTGGCGCAGCGTTCACGCCCCGAACCCGAGCCTCCTCAGGGAGTGACAGTCGCCGGCAGGATCGAGAACTTCACGCCTGTCACCGACGCCATGCTGGAGAATCCGGACCCGGCCGACTGGCCTATGCATCGCCGCAACTACTATGGGCACAGCTTTAGCCCCCTAGATCAGATTACCACCGAGAATGCTGGCAACCTGACTCTGGAGTGGGTCTGGAACATGCACGAGGGTGATTCCGAGCCCGCGCCGCTGGTCTATGACGGCATCATGTACCTGATCAATCCAGGCAATGTAATTCAGGCCCTGGATGCGGCGACTGGCGACCTGATCTGGGAGAACTGGGCCGGGCCCGCAAACCGCCAGGATATGCGCAATATAGCTATCTATAACGACAAGATAATTCAGGCTACAACCGACGCCCGACTGGTTGCGCTAGATGCGCGAACCGGCGAGCAGGTTTGGGAAACCGAAGTTGCCGACGCGAGCAAGGGTTTTTCAAATTCCAGCGGGCCTATCGTTGCGGATGGCAAGGTCATACTGGGCCTTGCCGGTTGCGCCAGATACATTCCAGAGGACTGCTATATCAGTGCTCATGATGCCAACACTGGCGAGCTAGAATGGCGTTTCAATACCATCGCTAAGATGAACGAGCCCGGTGGAGATACCTGGGGCGATCTCGATAATCTATTCCGCGCCGGCGGCGAGACCTGGATTACCGGTAGCTACGATCCCGAGCTAAAGCTTACCTACTGGGGCACAGCACAGCAGAAGCCCTGGGTGCCGGTTAGCCGTCACCTAACCATCGATGATGTTGGCCTGTTCACCAACTCCACTGTGGCGGTGAGTACCGATACCGGCGAACTGGATTGGTTCTTTCAACACGTGCCTGCAGAGGCGCTGGATCTCGATGAGGTATTCGAGCGCATCCTGGTAAACCGCGGCGATGAGAAGCTGGTGTTTTCCCTAGGTAAGTACGGAATCCTGTGGAAGAACGATAGAGTCTCCGGCGAATTTCAGGCTTACAAGGAAACGGTTTTTCAGAATGCGTTTACCGATATCGACGATGAAACCGGTCTGGTTACCTATCGTGAAGATATTCAGAATGCAAAGCTGAACGAGTGGACCTCGGCCTGCCCAAGTAGTGCAGGTGGTAAGGACTGGCACTCAATGACCTACCACCCACCTACGGGTACTATGATCGCTCCGCTTAGCCAGACCTGTCTCGAAAACGCGGCACGGGAAGTTGCGCTGGTGCAAGGTGGTGGTGGATTGGCCGCTAGCAGAAAATTCTTTGAGATGCCTGGAACCGATGGCAACCTCGGCAAAATTGGCGCCTATAATGTGGACACCATGGAAGAAGTGTGGAGCTATCAGCAGCGCGCCTCTTTTCATACCGGCACGATGTCGACAGCTGGCAACCTGGTCTTCGTTGGCGATCTGGATCGACGCTTTAAGGCCTTCGATGTGACCAATGGAGATATCGTCTGGGAAACCAGACTTGGAACTTCTGTTCAGGGCCACCCTATTTCCTTCGCGATAGATGGCAAGCAATATATCGCGGTCACCGCCGCCCTTGGTGGCACGAGCCCACGCTCGGTGCCGGGTGTCATTCTTACCGAAATCAAATATCCAGACTGGGGAAATGCGGTCTACGTATTTAGTCTGCCAGACTAGAATACCGCAGCGATAAGGCTCTTACTCAAAGCCCGCTCTGTCAACGACAGGTCGGGCTTTGATAGTTTTTTACACCTACGATTACGCGCGAAGTAGCGCCCAGCACAACCATCGGAGCAAATTAATATGGCTCGCCGTTATGAGCAATTGAAGCCAGAGCACATCGCCTTTATCGAGCAACAGAAGCTGTTCTTTGTCGGCACTGCCGCGAACGATGGAACAGTCAATGTCTCACCCAAGGGCTGGGATAGCCTGCGTGTGCTTTCTGAGAATCGTATAGCCTGGTTAAATATCACGGGTAGCGGCAACGAGACCGCCGCACATCTGGCGCAGAACCAGCGCATGACCATGATGTTCTGTGCGTTCGATGGCAACCCCAAGATTCTGCGCCTGTACGGCAAGGCGGTGGCGGCACACCCCCGTGACGAACAATGGGACGAGCTCTCACAGCTGTTCGAGCCCCATGCCAGTGCAAGACAGTATGTGGACTTTAGAATAGATCTGGCGCAGACCTCCTGCGGCTTCGGCGTACCCTTCTATAACTTTGCTGAAGAGCGCGATAATATGGACAGATGGCTGGCATCTCGAGGTGACGAGGGCATCGAGGAGTACTGGCGCGAGAAGAACCAGGTCTCTCTGGATGGACTCCCTACACATATTCTTGACGAAGATTGACACCGATTCATCACTAAGGAAGACTAAACATGAATGACGAAGCAGAAGACCTTGAGGCGGCCACCGAGCCGACTGAGGAAGCAAAGCCTTCCAAGATCGGCCGCATCGAATGGATGGATCTGACTGTTCCCAATGCGGAACAGGTGCGCAACTTCTACACCTCGGTAGTAGGTTGGACTAGCAGCGAGGTAGATATGGGCAGCTATAGCGACTTTAATATTAACCTGCCCGACACACAGGACACCATTGCCGGTGTGTGCCATACCCGTCACAGTAACGCGAATATTCCCAGTCAGTGGCTGGTCTATGTTCGCGTAGAGAGTGTCGCCGACAGTGCAGCACAATGTGAGAAGCTAGGCGGCGAGGTACTAGATGGCCCAAGGCGAATGGGTGGTAGCTACTTCTGCGTCATTAAAGACCCTGCCGGCGCCGTAATGGCACTACTGTCGGACTAGTGGCGTGCAGACCTTAAAAGGAAGTTGTCACTGTGGCGCGGTCGAATTTGAAGTCAGCAGCGAGTCCGGGCCGACAGGCCTTAAGCGCTGCGATTGTTCGCTGTGCACAAGAAGGGGCGCGATCATGGCGAGCACCCCACTCGCCGACCTAACGGTCACATCGGGGGAAGACAAACTAAGCTTGTATCAATGGAATACGCGCGTCGCTCGCCACTACTTCTGCTCTATCTGCGGAATCTATACTCACCATCGGCGGCGCAAGGCTCCGAATGAATTTGCCTACAACGTCGCTTGCATCGAAGGAATCGATCTAGACAGCCTGGGGGATATCCCCATGACCGACAGCATAGGCATGAGCGTCGAGCCTCCCAACTAAAGATTGAATATTTATTGAACGCTGGAGAGAGAGAAGAACAAAGACATGACTGGAACAGTAGAGAACATATACATAACGAAGATGCATCGCGAGCAGCCACAGCCGATCGAATCGGCTCAGCTGGAGGCCGGCAAAGGCATAGCTGGCGACCGCTACCATCAGCGCTCCCTGGAACTGCTCGCCGCGGGTGATGATGTGCAGGCGAATCACCTAAGCTTGATCTCCAAAGAGGAGCTCGATGCCTTTCTTGAGCGCAACGATACACAGATCGACTATGGGAATTTTCGGCGCAACGTGTTGACCACGGGCATCGATCTGTATGAACTCATTGGCAAGAAATTCAAGCTAGGCGGCGCCTTGTGCCAAGGTGTGGAAGACTGCGAACCCTGTGCCTTTCTCGCCGCTACCGTACATCGCGCGGTTCTTCCGGAGTTGAAGAAGAAAGCTGGACTGCGTGCCATCATACTGGATGATGGCGAAGTGAATATCGGCGATGCTATCGAACCGACCTCGACGCTGGGTAACTGATTATGCAATTTATGACGACATTGTCGGCCAACTTGAAACGACGCCCTCATTGGATGAACGCCTTGATGTTGTTCTGTGCCTATATGAGCTTCATCTATCTACCCTGGGACATCTTTCTTAAACCACTTAGCGAAGATCAGGAAGTATGGTTTGGCCTGCTCTTTACTGGCTGGACGGCGAAGCTTGGCGCCCTTGCTCACTGGTATGTATATGGCGCGGGCTTCTGGGGTTTCTGGAAAATGCGTAGCTGGATGTTTCCCTGGGCTGCCCTGTATACGGCACAGATCGCGTTAGGCATGTTCATCTGGAGCTATCTCGATGAGCGCAGCGGTGGCGCATTTTCCGGGTTATTGGTCGCCATACCCTTTCTCGCCCTAACAGTGGCTCTTTGGCGCACGTCGCATTTCAAGACGGCGAAACAAGTAAAAGACACCGGTGACGAAAAATGAGACAGCTTTCCTTCATGTTCTATTTACTTTACGTGTTGCTTTCTGCCACCCCCGCTGCAGCGCAGGACAATAATCCCTATATATTCATACTCGGTGTCGCACAGGACGCCGGATATCCACAAATTGGATGTTATGCGCCCCACTGTCTTCCTGGCTGGGAAGGCAGTAAAGCGCAGAGAGGCGCTACGTCCATCGCGGTGATCAACCCTGCCGCTGAGCAGAAGTTTCTCTTCGAGGCCACTCCCAATTTACCCACTCAGCTCTATCAACTTGAGGTAGAGGCTCCCAACGAGCGCTTTCAACTGTCGGCCATATTTCTTACCCATGCACATATCGGTCACTATGCAGGGCTGATGTTTCTGGGGCACGAGGCAATGTCGGCAACCGATCAGGCTGTCTATGCCATGCCGCGCATGTTCGATTTTCTGGAGAGCAATGGACCCTGGAGTCAATTGGT
>CAJQHM010000040.1 GCA_905478195.1 uncultured Pseudomonadales bacterium | reverse complement strand
CCGAGTATTGCCGACAAACGTTGGACACCGGCGCGCAAGGAATTCATTCTTCAAAGCAGGAAGCGTTTGACTGCCGCTCTAGCCGACGCCCTATCCAAGGCAAGGAGAAAGCCAGACTTATTCCTGTCCGCTTCTGCCATAGGTTTCTATGGCGAGGGAGGCGACACGGTCGCCGACGAAGACAGCCCTGCAGGGACTGACTTTCTTGCAGAAGTCGGCCAGCAGTGGGAGCAGGCAACTGCAGCAGCCGAGCAAGCAGACATCAACACTATACACCTGCGCCTAGGCGTCGTACTTAGTCCTCAGGGCGGCATGTTGAAACAACTTCTACTGCCTTTCAAATTAGGTCTGGGCGGGCCCGTCGGAAACGGCTCACAGTATATGAGCTGGATCAGCATTGTCGATGTGCTAGAGATAATCTGTTTCTTGCTCGACAAGAAGCCATCGGTTAAGGCCTTAAATCTCGTCGCCGAAGAACCCATCACGAATGCACAGTTCGGCGCAGAACTGGCCAAGAAGCTACATCGACCGAACTTCCTCCCGCTTCCCGCGGCGCTAGTAAAGATACTCTTCGGAGAAATGGGAGAGGTTCTATTGCTGGGGAACTCCAGAGTAAAGTCTTCCAGGCTATCGCAGCTTGGAATTGAGCTGCGTAATCCAACGCTAGCCACCGCACTCGATTCGATTCTAGACTAGGCACCTCGCACATACAAAGTTCGCCCAGCAAGACCAGGTCATGGGTCAATCTCTTAGCGAAAGCCTTAGAGGCCTGAACATAGCCTAAGCATATTCCCCCAAAATAAGAACGTGTAATTGAAAGATTATTCTATTTTGTGATCCACTGTGTAACGAGCGCCGTATTAGTTAGTGAATCAGGTTTTAACTTTTCTTTTTATCTTATCTCCTCATTTTTTCTTATTCTCTTTACATGGTTTTCATTTTTCTTCTTTTTTTATTCAATTTTAACTGGAGTTTTTCATGATCAAAATTAAACGTCTTACCGTTGCCTTGCTTGCTGTACTGCCACTGGCCTTCTCAAGCGTAAACGCCAAGGCACAAGACATCGTAGACACCGCAATTGCTGCTGGCCAATTCGGAACGCTGGTTGCTGCAGTTCAAGCCGCAGGACTAGTAGACGTCCTTAAAGGCGACGGACCGTTTACTGTTTTTGCCCCTACAGATGAAGCATTTGCTGCCTTGCCTGCAGGTACGGTAGAGAACCTATTGAAGCCGGAAAACAAAGACCAGCTCACAGCGATTCTTACTTACCACGTGGTGCCAGGAAAGATCATGTCAGCCGATATTGCTGGCAAGACTGCCGAAGTAACCACGGTGCAGGGAAGCGATATTTCTGTCAATGCCATGAATGGTGTCATGGTAGACAATGCGACAGTCGTCGCAGCAGATATTGAAGCTGACAACGGTGTGATACACGTTATAGATCAGGTGGTAATGCCTCACTAATGACTACCTTGGCTAGCATTGCAACACAAAAAAGGCCGACAATTGTCGGCCTTTTTTGTGTCTGAATCTTATTATTCTCAGTGGAGATTATTCACCGTTAAGCGAGTAAACCAATAACACATTGCCCGGTGATTCAGCCCACTTCTCATAGCCAGATGTGATGAAGACCTGGCCATTTACAATAACTGGGCCGTCTGATTCGATAGAGCCCCCCTTGGCTTCGATGCCGTTGCGAAGGCCGAAACTTTGTCGGGTATTTGTTTCCCAGAGGATGTCACCATTATTTGTATCCAGTGCACGCAAGATGCCATCGAGGCCGCCGGCAAAGACAAGATCGGAGGTACTGCTAACCGCAGCAGAAATCCCCGGCCAGCACAGGAAAGGCCCTTCTTCACAATTGTTTGGCAAATCGTTGCGCCAGAGTATTTCGCCAGTACTAACGTCCAAAGCATGAACTCCAGGGTGGGCAGCTCCCACGTTGTAAGGATTGTTAGTAGGCAGATCTGAAACACCAACAAAGAGTTTCTCACCATTGGTGCTCATGCCGTAATGAATTCCGCCCATGGTGCCGCCGCTACCGGCGCGTTGCTCCCAGATCAGCTCACCACCTTTGGCTGGATCTAGCGCATAGACCATGCCTGATTTTTGGCCTACCAGAATAATTTCGCGGCCATTGCCATCTCGGGTCAATATAAGAGCAGCGCCGATATCATAATCGGGACCGTCTTCCTCCGGGCAGTTTGGAGTGCCTCTAGAGCAGGCACCGTTCCAGGCATCGTCTTTAGTAAGCTGAGCGGCCCAGACAATCTCGCCATTCGCCATATCCATAGCCAGCACCGCATCGCTGTATCCATTAGCTGGCGAGGAATAGTTTTCGCCAGTACCTACATAAACCAGATTTCTATCCGCATCGACTGTGGGGCTAGACCAGATAGGCG
Organism: uncultured Pseudomonadales bacterium; assembly: GCA_905478195.1. Lineage (GTDB taxonomy): Bacteria > Pseudomonadota > Gammaproteobacteria > Pseudomonadales > Pseudohongiellaceae > UBA9145. Next base: position 2,382 of record CAJQHM010000040.1, on the reverse strand, counting down.
CACCAGATGGACCAAACTGTTGCGTGCCAGCCGTACTTAGAATAGTTGGGCGCGGCTCATCGGTGGTATAGGTGCGCCAGAGTTCTTCGCCACTACTGATACTCAGGGCAACAACTGCGCCTCGAAACGAACAACAGGGGTAGCCGACTCTTGCAGCCAGCAGAACCTCCAAAGAAGAGACAGGCACCAATAGCGTATCTTCATGGGCAATAACAGACCCTGTAATTGTGGCCTGAGGATGCTCATGCACTTCTCGCTTCCAGATCAACTCACCTGTCTGCGCACTAATTGCGTAGGCACTGCCGCCGAAATCCCCAAACAAGAGCGTCTCAGGCGCGCCCTGGTCATCCGTATCGACGAAGATTGCACCACGCACTTCTGCATCTGCACTAAAGGTCCACCAGGGACAACCATTTGTGTTGTCGAGGGCAAAAATAGTCCCTTCCTGACTTCCGATGAAAGTCACCTCTTCTGTGACTACCGGCTGTGATCGTGCGCGAGTAGCATCAGGATAGGCAAATGCCCACTTCAATTCGAGTTGGCCAACATTGCTCTTAGTGAGAATCGATTCGCCAGCTCTATGACGCGTATTCCCTACTCCGCCACCCCAGCCGTTCCAGGCCACCGGTTGAGTTAATCGCGCATCTGAGCCCAAGCTTGATTCGCAGCTAAAACTTACGGCTTGTGCGGGCGAATCATCAAACTGCTCACCGGTAAGAAAGTAGGCGATGTTTCTTTTCTGTTGCCGAGTCAACGCCATGCCCGAGGTAGCCATAGAACCAAATTCGAGCGCGTCTACGATGCGGTTAGGCGTGTAGAAATCGAATGCCGCTCTTTGCGGGGCTTCCAGCAAAGCACCTTCATGGCATTCGGCGCAAAACAATTGGTATTGATACTCCCCATCTGCCGAATCCGCACTATTCTGGCCTCCTTGGGAGAATGCTAGAATGGGCGTGGCCAGAAGCAGTGAGGCCGCAATCAATAATTTTGGCGATCTGAATAGCATATCGGTTCCTATATTCGAATAATTCTCATGATGTTATTGTAGTGTTCAAATTGCCGATTGGTAAAGGCATTGGAACTACTAGCTTTGGTCCGGTGAAAATTTTCTACGTTAAAGCGAAGATTACCATCAAAACTAATAGAATTGGCGCTACATAGATAATTGTCTGCGGAATCTTTCTCGTGAAAACTTTTCTCGAATTATTCAACCCTCAAGCTTCGGCAGATATTTAGCGATCTAATTCGCCCCTTCAACTCCGACAAAGGTAGATACCCCCTTGGCCAAAGTAAGCAAAACTGAAATGATGGAATTTTTGTCTCAGGAGTTTCCTCAGGTAAATTTCGAGCTCGAGGCCTTCGACAGTGATTCGGTGACCATCAGGCGACGGGTTGGCCCCGAAGACTTGCGGCCCGGTGGAACCGTATCGGGCCCAACCATGATGGCTCTTGCAGACTGCGCTATCTACATAGCCATACTTCGAGAGATTGGATTGGTTGGGCTGGCAGTAACCACTAGTTTGAATATTAATTTCTTACGTAAGCCGGTAGCAAACAAAGATATTCTCGGTGTGTGCACGTTGTTGAAACTGGGGAAATCACTGGCGATTGGAGAGGTGTCTATCTTTTCTGAAGGAGATGATCAGGTAGTCGCTCATTCCGTCGGAACGTATTCGATTCCACCCAAGCGCTAATCAGTAGACTCATTCAAGGAATGATGGCGTGTCCCCTAATAGTCGATCCTAACCAGGTGCAGCCCCCTGGATTTAGCCTTCGAGCTAAGCTTGCCCTGCCCGGGGTTTACGAATGCCTCTTCTATTACCCCAACAGTAATCTTCTCTCTACCCACCTCGAATAAAGCAGCAACAATATAGCGAACCATATGTCTTAAGAACCCGTTTCCCGTAATTTCAATAGAGTAAATCTCACCACCAAACTCTGCGCTATCTGATTTCTGTAGATCGAGTTTGAGTAGCGTGCGAACAGTAGATTTTTCACTTCCATCACTGGCAGAAAAATCACAGAAATCGTGCTGGCCAATGAAGGCCGCGCAGGCCACTTTCATTCTTTCAATACCGTGCAGGGCATCATCGAGATTTGCGTTCCCATTCGCGCTTACCAAGGGCACGTGGGCGACTATATCTCTCAGTAGAGGACTGCCAATCTCGTCTATGGAAAAATAATAGCGATAGGTTTTACTGACACACTGTTTGTTAGGGTTAAAATCCGGCGTACAGGTAACGCATTCTCGAATGCGGATAGTATCGGGGAGTAGGGAATTCATACCCAGCTGAAGCATAGTCGGGTCGATCTGCAAAGGAGTAGAGAATTTGGCGACCTGGCCCAGAGCATGAACACCGGCATCGGTGCGACTTGCTCCTG
>CAJQHM010000039.1 GCA_905478195.1 uncultured Pseudomonadales bacterium | reverse complement strand
GGCGCCGAGGGGCAGACCAATGCCTACATCATGCTGCCTGGCAATGTGTACGTTGAGATGCAGGAAGATCAGGGACTGTCCGAAGAGATCACTGGCTACCACATTCATTTCATTTCGCCTGACTATGAAGAGATGCTCGCCTGGTACACCGATGTTTTCTCACTCGAGGTTAAGCCGCGCGGCACAATTCAGACCACCACGAATGCCCCCGGGATGAACATTAGTTTTGGCAATTCGAACACGCCGCGTCAGGCAACCCGCGGCTCCGCACTGGATCACATCGGTTTTGAGTTCGATGACCTTGAGGCTTTTTGCGATGAACTGACGGCAAAGGGTATTGAATTCGATGTACCGTTTCGTGATATTCCAGCCATAGGCTTAAAGATTGCTTTCATCACAGATCCCTGGGGTGGTTATATCGAGTTGACCGAAGGCTATGACGACTTCTAATCAGCGCTAAACCTATCAATCAGGGCTCATCATGAAGCGTCGACAATTTCTTTCCGGCCTTTCTTCCAGTGCGGCTGCACTAGTCTCACTGTCTGTGCCGGGCATCGCACTTGGCCAGAACGAGCGGCCACGCATCACCGATATTCGCGTGCATCGACTGCGCACCCTGGGTGAGACCGGAATTATGGAGTCTGCCTGGGCTCCGGGGCGCCCCTATATGCGCAGAATCGGCGGTGGCAGCTTCACCGAGATCCTGACCGATCAGGGCTTAACCGGCATCGCACCGGGCATGAATCCGGCAAACATCGACCGCATGAAGCAAATCCTGGTCGGCCAAGACCCCTTCGATAACGAGGCACTTGGACACCAGATGCGCTACACCAATGGCGCCGCAAATAATTGGAGAGACGTAGGCTGTATCGAGATAGCCCTCTGGGATATCGTAGGAAAGGTAGCAGGTCAACCTCTTTACAAGCTATGGGGCGCACAGAAAGACAAAGTGCCAGCCTACGCCAGCATGATTCAACTATCGACACCCCAAGAGCGGGCAGAAACGGCAGCAAAATTACAGGCTGAGGGTTGGCAGGGAATAAAGATTCGCCTTCATCACCTGGACATGAAGGAAGATATCAGAACGATCGAGATGGTAAGAGACGCTGTAGGCGATGACTTCACCATCATGACCGATGCCAATCAGGCACAGTCTAGCGGCATCTGGCAACCGGGTGTGCAATGGGATTTTACCCGCGCACTGGACACCGCCAGAGCGCTGAAGGACTTGAACGTGTATTGGCTCGAGGAACCCCTGCGCCGCTACGACTTCGACGGTCTCAGCGAATTAAATCGCATGGTCGACATTCCCCTCGCCGGCGGCGAGAACAATCAGGGCGTGCAGGAATTTCAGTGGATGTTAGAGCGTGGTGTCTACGATATTCTGCAGCCGGAGATATTGGTTACAGAAGGCGTACAGGGATTACGTGCGGTAGCAGCACTCGCGCTTGCGAATCACAAGCTGGTGATACCACACCACGGAGGCGGGCAGTTAGGCACGGTAGCGCAACTGCATATGATAGGAACATGGCCACACTGCCCGTGGATAGAGATACTCAACGACCCACCCATCTCACCCTATAGCAATGGCTTCGCCGTCATGAACAATGCGCCGATCGTGGATAGCGAAGGGTTTATGGCGATGCCCAGCGGCCCGGGCCTGGGTGTAGAGATAGATCGCGACCTGATTTTGGCTGACTAGGGCAGCATTGATCTGAACTTGCGCAGCATCACCTGCAGCGGCATATCTTCGCCGCGCCTGGCCAACTCCACACCTATCCAGCAACCCACATAGGCGACGAGCAACCACGTGATAATTCCGTTGTCGGCCCAGTAGCTAAACCACAAAAACGCCGTGATCAGATTACCAAGTTGATTCAACACCAGCTCAACCGCAGCGGTTACAAACCCGTGGTCGAAGGACTCGGGGATCGACGAGGGATTGAAGATGACTCGCAGCAGATCGCCGATCTCGATAACGGCAAATGTCCATAACCCCGCCAGCCCATAGAAACCGCTACCGAACCACATCCACTTCTCCATCATGTAGTTCGAGTTGCCGCCATGCTTCTTTTTCTTAAAAGACTTCTTTTTCTTCTTGACCTGGGCCTCGACAGATTTTCTGTCCGCGTTTCTACCAAGATCACAGCCATCTTAGAGCCAGGTGAAGATGATCCAGCTAATAATCACCTAGGCATGCCTAGCTCGATGATCGCTTCAAGGAGTAATAAAAAATCTATGACTCTTCCGGATGCTTAATTCGTATCTATTCGAATTGTGCTTCGATCTGCATGAGGCCAGCCTTGATTGCCCTACCCCATATTACGTTACCCTTGTCATTTAGATGCAGGCCATCCTCGATGAAAATATCGGTCATTACCGTGCCGTCGGATTTTAGAAAGGGCGTAGCCACATCGATATAGTGCACCAGCGGGTCGGCTTCGGCGATAGCCTGCAGGCGCGCACTTACCTGCTGCGCTGCAGGCCATACATCGACACGAGCCAGGCTGGGCTTGACCGAGAGCGCATACACACGAGTCTCGGGCAGAGCCTGATGAACTCTGGC
>CAJQHM010000038.1 GCA_905478195.1 uncultured Pseudomonadales bacterium | reverse complement strand
GTTTCACGAGTTCGAACAAAAAAATATGTAAATCTTTCTTGCCTCTTAAGGCTTTTCTGAGTTAAAACTACGCGCTATGCAAACAGCAACACAAACAAGCACTGAAACGGCGCAGAGCATTCGCAAGCGGATGATGGCGCTGAAGTCGCTCTCATTGATGGCGGTGTTGAGTGTCTTTTTGCTGTTCGCTCAGGCTGTGGAACACAGCCACAGTCACGATGCCGATCTACAAGCGCAGTTCGATTGTGAAATCTGTCTTAAGGTTGGCTCACTAGACGATGCCGCGGTTGCCAAGGCTCCCAGCCTACATCAGCAACCTATTTCGCAGTCTTATTCGGCTCTCGTTCAAAGTCATTCCTCTACCGAGACCATCCGCGCTACCGCGCGCGCTCCACCCGCTTACATCTAACTCAATGTAGTCGTCAATCGACTTGGGCTTGCCTTCACGGGCTAGGTCGTCGTTCCTGTTCGATGGATAAATTCCACCGCATTTACTATGCGAGTTATGTGTGAGATTCGAGATGAAAATTAATTTTAAGAAGCCCGGCGCTGTTGTCGGGAGTTTTGCCAGCACCGCTCTACCCCTATTGCTAACTACCAATCTTGTGGCTCAAGAGCTTGAACACAGTGAGCCAAATATCGAAGAGATGATTGTTACCTCTACGCTGCATCGCAGTCGTGCGGATACCGCTATGCCGGTAAATATCTTAACGGGTGAAGAGCTGCGTGAGAAAGTCGCCGCGACTTTGGGCGAGATGTTACAAGATCAAGTGGGTGTGACAACGGCATCGTTTGGTGTGGGCGTAGGCTCGCCGGTTATTCGCGGTCAGGGTGGCAACCGAGTTCAGGTGCTGCAAGGCGGCGTCGGTAATATCGACGCCTCGGCAATCAGTGCCGACCATGCCAATAGCCTCGAGCCGGCACTGGCCGAGCGCATCGAAGTTATTCGTGGGCCAGCTACTTTACTTTACGGAAATGGTGCGATCGGAGGCGTGGTAAACGTAATCGATAATCGCATTCCGACCAGTGTGCCTGCGGGCGTGACGGGTATCGTGGAGTCGCGTTACAACAGCGTGTCCGATCAGCAGGTTACTGTAGGCCGTTTAGAGGGGGGAGCCGGAAACATAGCCTGGCACCTTGATGGCGTGTATCGCGAGAGCAATGATGTTGAGATTCCGGGTTTCGCGGTTAATCCTAAAACAGTCGACATTGCCGACGAGGAAGAGCTCGAAGAACTCCTAGAGAGCCGCGGCCGTATTTCTAATTCAAGTACGCGTGCCGACACGCAAACCTTTGGCGCCTCGTGGGTGTTCGACGAAGGCTATATTGGCTTTTCTGTTAATCGTCTGGAAAACGAGTACGGTATTCCCGGGCACGGGCATGGTCACGAAGATGAACACGAGGACGAAGATCATGATGAGGATCATGATGAAGAGGAGCACGAAGGCGAAGAGCATGATGACGAACACGGCGAGGAAGAAGGCGGTGTTCGCATAGCCATGAAGCAGGAGCGAGCGGACATTGAGATGTCTCTACCTCTCAGTGGTTGGTTCGAAGAGCTACATGGACGTATGACTACAGTCGATTATCAGCATGCCGAAGTTGAGCCTGACGGCGAGATCGGTACCTTGTTTGAACAAGATGGTATCGAGGGACGATTCGTTCTGCACCTTGCCGGTACCGATACGCGTGAAGGTGTAATCGGTGCTCAATTCTCGCAGCGAGAATTTTCGGCAATAGGCGAAGAGGCTTTTGTTCCGGAAACGGATATAGATTCCCTTGCGCTATTTACGCTACACAGCATCGATACTGGCGATCTAACTTATGAGTTTGGTCTGCGCGGAGAACGGCAAAGCATGGATCAAAGCGGCGGTAGCTGCGACTCTAGCAATACGAGCTGGAGCGGTTCAACGGCGGCGATCTGGCGTTTCACTGATCAGGCCAACCTGCTGTTTTCTATAGCGCATTCGCAGCGCTCTGCTACAGTAGAAGAGTTGTATTCCAATATCAGCTTAGGTTGTGCAGAGTTGCCGACTGACCTGTTGGTAGAACACGCTGCAACGCAACGCTTTGAGATTGGCCTGCCGAATGCTGATGTTGAGAAGTCGACAAATTTTGAGGTTGGCTATCGCAAGCACATGGGTGAAGTGCATGCCGAAGTTAATGTCTACTACAACGACATCTCTGACTATATTTTTCTGTTCGACACGGGCGTGTTCGAAGACGAGGTAGAGATTTCCCGTTACCAGCAGAATGATGCTTTGTTTTACGGCATGGAAGCCGAAGTAAATTTCCCAGTGCGACGCAGTGGGGATCATCTAACCGAAATTAGTTTGTTTGGCGACTACGTGCGAGCCGATTTCGACAATTCGGGAGACGTGCCACGTATCCCGCCGTTAAGTGTCGGTTTCGAATTGCAGCATTCTCATGTGAACTGGCAGACTAAGCTACGCTGGACTGAGATGCGGAATCAATCTGACATAGGGATTGGTGAGACCCGTACCAATGGTTATTCGCTGTTGAACTTCTATGCCGACTACCACCTGCCATTTACTGCAGCCGAGACGTTGTTCTTCTTCAAGGCGAATAATTTGCTGGATGAAGAGATTCGACATCACACGTCATTGCTGAAGGATCTGGCGCCGGCACCAGGCAGAGCATTCGAGATTGGATTGCGCGTAGAGTTCTAATTAGCGGGTGCTGGCTCTGTATGAGAGTCTGGCTTTTTACCTGCTCGCGCATCTCGCAAGGGTATTGTTAATCATGGGAACGATGATAATGAAGTTACGAAGGTCTTCTGTTGTACAGTTTGTGAAAGCCAGGCATCACGGAATGCTGTCGGTCATTGTTGGCTTGCTTGTCTTGGCCAGCAATGCAGCATTCGCTCAGGAAGATGGTGATTCTGAGGTGGCTGCTTTTGTGCTGGCCAACTTGCTTGTTCAGCCCGGTGAGATGGTGCAGGGTGAAATCACCATCGACCCAGTTGGAGGCGATGCAGGGACCTTCATTCCAGTTTCTGTGTTGCATGGCAGTCTGCCCGGCCCAGTACTATCTCTTATCGCCGGTATTCATGGCTCAGAGTATTCCCCGATACTCTCCATGCAACAACTGCCGGCATTGCTCGATCCAACCCAGATGTCCGGAACCTTGATAGTTGTGCACATTGCCAATATGCCGGCGTTTACGGGTAGAACAGTCTATTTTGGACCGACTGATCTGAAGAATCTCAATCGCTCCTTCCCTGGAGATTCCAGCGGGACAATAACAGAGCG
>CAJQHM010000037.1 GCA_905478195.1 uncultured Pseudomonadales bacterium | reverse complement strand
GTTCCTCCAGATAGGCTGGTGTATTCGGTTGATCCTCAGATATTTCTGAGTTTTATTAATTCCCGGGAGTGTATTCTCGATCCAGATTCGCTTCTATGTCTTCTCTGTAGAACAGCACGTCTCTGAATAAACCCTTGGTATACATCTCGGCCTGGTCATCGAAATGAGGTGAGTTGGGGTCGTTGTTGAGGCCGCCAACAGTTATTGCCTTGGCCGAAACCCTATCGCCGAATTCCACGGCTGCAACGAAGCTATTGCCGCTAGTGCCGTACATCTTTCTGGTGCCCGGGTAGGTTCTGCTGCCAAACGATGCCAGCGATCCCCAGCGAGACGAGGCAAACGCTACCGGCAGGCTCTCTGCCTCATCGTCAAAATCCTGCACGATATCGCCATTCAGCCGTTGATAGCGATTCACTTCTTCCCAGGGCACACGCCAGTCGCCGAAATCGGCTTGAAGTTGTTCTGCGGCGCTACGTAGCGATCTTAGTTTTTCGGCGCTACTCGTATTGTCCGCCATGTACTCGTAGATATTAATTCCAGCGGCAGCCGCATCGCCAGCTACCTCTGTCATCAGGGCCTGCCCCCAATAGACGGCGAGGGTGGTAGCGGTTGAGTCTAGTGAATAGGTGTAATCCCAGTCGCGCAGCAGGTCGATATATTCCAGAGTATTGGACTGTATCGAAACGGGAAGGTCGCCCTGTCCGTCGACGGCGGTAGTGAGCAGCAGTTTCGGTATCAGGTCTTCGAATGCGGTCAGCGTAGGGTCATAGGCCGCCTCGATCAGCCTGTCTAGTGTAAAGTCGTTGCGGTCTTCGAGCACGCGAACGGCATGCACGCCGCGCGGGTTCTCTGGGTTGTTGGCCATGTAGGAAGGGTAGTCTTCTGCCTTGGGGCTAAAGTCTCCCGCCGCAGTGAACGGCCAATTATTCGTATTCTGAATCCAGCCATTGGCAGGGTTCAACAGGTGGATAATCTCATCGACGCTGTGCAGGCCCTGCCACTCAGTCGCCGGGTTGCTGCCATCCAGCGGGCTATTCCAGTCGAATGAGGTGTCGCGTATCGGAATAAAATTGCCATGATAATAGGCAATGTTTCCGTCGGAGTCGGCGTAGACTGTGTTATTCGAAGAGTTCGTTCTCAGCTCCATGCTCGCGTAGAACTGTTCGTGGTTCTGCGCCTTGGTGCGCGTATAGGATTGAGTGAGTGCCTTTATAGGTTCCTGCATGAGCTTGATGCTCACCCATTTTCCGTCTTGCTCGCGGATTATCGGTCCATGATGACTGTGGTACACAGTGAAACTCTGTAGCGCCATATCATCACCGTTTTTATATGGCAGACTGAGTTCTGTCTCGGTTAATTTACGCTCCTCATCACCAAAGAGGTAATAGTAGCCATCATCTTTCTGGATGATAGTTTCCAGATACTCATCGATCGCATCGGCACGACTGGAAGTGTGCATCCAGCCGGTGTTTTCATTGAAGCCCTGATAGACAAAAAATTGCCCCCAGGTAACGGCGCCGTAGGCATTCAATCCTTCCTCGCTGACCATATGTAATTCGGATCGAAAGAAGAATGAGGTGTGGGGATTGATAAGCAAAAGCGCCTCACCATTCTCGGTATTCATTGGGGCTATCGCGAATCCATTGGAGCCCCGTGGTTCGTTGTCGGAGATGGCCTCGGCCTGCGCCACTAGCTCGCCATCGCCATAGAATCGTTGCAACTCGCGAAGATTCACTCGTTCGATATCGCCGCCAATGCTGCCTTCGGAGAAGGACAGCGCCATCCAGGGTTCAAATCTGTCGATGACACGGGGCGTGACCTCGGGATGCATGTGAAGATAGTAATTGAGGCCGTCGGCGAAGGCATCCATCAGGGCCTGCAGCCACTCGGGGCTTTCCTCGTACTGAGTCTGCATGTCGATCGGATCGATGAACAGCTTCATGCGCAGGTCGCGAAACAGCTCCGCCTCACCCTCTGCCTCTGCCAGGCGACCCATCGCGTTAATATAGTTTGTCTCGACGCGGTTAAAATCGTCCTCAGCCTGGGCGTACAGTGTACCGAATACCGTATCGGCATCGGTCTTCCCATAGATGTGTGCAATGCCCCATTTGTCTCTGCTGATGGTGACGTTGCTCGCCCGTTGTTCCCAGCGGGCTAACTCGCTGGGAACAATCTGAGGGGCAGCGGCGACCGTCTGGCTCGCAGGGTCTGTCTGATCTGGCTGTGGTGAGCAGCCGGCAAGAAAGATCACCAACAGCAATGCTGAAAAGGGAGTTTTACTCATAGTGGTTTCGCCTGTGCACAATCGCGTTAGTAGTGAACTTCTTGTTAGTTGTTAGCTGCTACCAATGTCTAGTCAGTAACACGCTGTCCGTTAACCCATGTCTGTTTAACTTCTATCTGCCAAATCTCACTCTCATCGATTGCGAACATATCTCTATCGATGATGATGAAGTCTGCCTTCTTGCCCCTCTCGAGAGTGCCGAGTAAGTCTTCCTGATGACCGGAATAGGCTGCATCGATAGTAAAGCTGGCGAAGGCCTCGATCGCAGTCATCTTCTCTTCGGGAAACCATCCTCCCGGCGGTTCGTTGTTCTTGTCCTGTCTGGTGATGGCGGCATGCAAACCGAAGAAGGGGTTCGGTGACTCTACCGGAAAATCAGAGCCATTTGCGATCAAGGCTCCGGCGTCGATTAGTTTGCGCCAGGCATAGGCACCCTGAATGCGTGCATCGCCGATTCTATCCACAGCCATGTTCTTGTCGCTGGTGGCATGGGTTGCCTGCATGGAGGGTATGACTCCGAGTTCGGCAAAGCGAAGTATGTCTTCATAGCGCAGAATCTGCGCGTGTTCCACTCGATGTCGCAAACCTCCTGAATTTGTTTCAGCGATGAGTTGTTCGTAGTTGTCCAATACGACCTTGTTCGCGTTGTCGCCTATCGCGTGGGTGTTTACCTGAAAGCCCGCATTCATCGCAGCGCGCATGAAATATTCGAGACGCTCGGGGTTGTGCAGTAACAGGCCAGTGTGTCCCGCGAGGTCTGAATAGTCGTCTATCATTGCAGCGCCGCGGCTGCCCAGTGCGCCATCGGCTGCGATTTTCACACTGTTCATGGTGAGGGTGTCATCATTACTGCGGTAGTGTCCTTCGGCGAGGCGCTGCTCGTAGTAACTGTCTCCCGCCGACAGCATCACATTCACGCGAATAGGCAGAGGGCCGTCTAGGAGAAGCTGCTTATAGGCTTCTATCACACTACTGCCCGCTCCTGCATCGTGGACGCTGGTGAGGCCTTGCTTGGCTAGCTCCAGCATCGCCGTGTTCAAGGCGAATTTCTGTTCCTCCATGCTGGTGGCTGGTATCTGCGAGCTAACTAGAGCCATGGCATTGTCTACGAATACACCGGTTGGATTGCCATCCTCATCGCGAATAATCTGTCCGCCATCCGGGTCCTCGCTGCGCCGGTCTATTCCGGCTAGTTCCATAGCAAGGCTATTCGCCCATGCTGCGTGACCATCAACCCGGCGCAGCCATACCGGCTTGTTAGCGATAAGAACATCCAGACTAGAGGCCGATGGAAATTCGTTACTATCCCATAGTACCTGGTTCCAGCCGCGACCCTGGACCCACTGTAGCTGTTCATTATTTTCAGCGAAGTCGGCAACACGTTGCACCGCCTCTTGCTCGGTCTCGGTTCCCACCAGATCCGCACGCAGCAGGCTGAGGCCGTAGCTGAGTATGTGTCCATGGGCGTCAATCAGCCCGGGTAATAGCGTCTGGCCTTCACCATCGATAACCGTGTCTACTTCATCAGGAAGCTCCTCGTCTTCTGGAAAGACTCTGTCTACACTATCGTCTGTGAACTGAATTGCCGTGAAATGTTGTAGTTCACGACTCGAGTCCAGGGTATAGCCATTTACATTGGTGATGAGAGTGGTATCAGCATAGACAGATACATTAATCAGTATGCCTAAGGATAGGGCTTGGGTGGATAGAAGTAGCTTGTTCATGGTCTTAATTTCTTATCTGATGAATTGACGAGGGTAAATACTAGCAACTTCCTCTAAAGCTGTCATGACAGCGAGCGTATCGAGACGCGAATCGCTTTCAGGCAAGGTAACACACTGCGCCGGTTTCTATAAGAAAGTCTCGGCGAAAAAAAACCCGGTCACTTCGCAGTGGCCGGGTTTTTTACAAACCTCTAGCTAAGACCTATTCACCTTCGCCAGCTTCTGCTTCGACATATCTGAAGAAGCCGAAGAACATCTCTTGCCAGGTTTGTTCCCCCCACGAGATCGTTGAAGACGGGTCAGGGTTAAAAGGGTTATTCGCCGAATTGTCGAATGTAGCCCTGAATACCATCTCTGTGCCGGCTGGCAAGAACTTAGGTTCTTTGAAGTCATAAGTCTTCTGCCAGTTAAATTGATAGTTAGGTACGTTAAGAATTTCCTCTACCTCACCATCAGGATAGACGAGTTTGAAATTCGCATCAGAGCCGCGGTAATGCATGTGCGGTCCAACCATAGTCAGTAGTGAGTCTTTGCGGAATTTCTTGGTTGCTACCATCTCGTGATCGGCTTCGAATGGCTCGATAGAGATATCGAGATCTGAAGCTGAGCCGCCAAGGATAGGACGATCAGGCTCTTCATCCCACAGGTAGATACCAATCTCTGAAGCATCTACGGCTTCTTTACCTGAAGTGGTGTAATGCATCTGCAGCATCAATCCGCCACCAACTTCAAGAGGATAGCCCGCACCTTCAGGGTAGGTGTTGAGTGAATTACCCGGCGCATAGGCACCAAGACCTATGCCCTGATTTAGAATTTCAAACTCATTCAAGCCATTGGCGCCGTAGGAGAAGGCGATAATGTGATGCAGAACTGTAGTATCACCCGGCGTAAACTCAACTGCTTTTACCCAGATGTCTTCTTCAAGATCCAGAGGAATCATAAGATTTCGATAGTCTTGAACACCGGTTGCAGGAATACGCTGTTCCGGAATAGGAATGATGATGTCTGGCGTACCGTTAGCCCACTTAACCGCTTCGGGGCGGTATTCTGCAAGAGGGTCGGAATCGTCATTGTTAGGTGAGCCAGCATTGATCCAGCTAACCAGCTTCTGAGTTTCGTCAATAGTAATGTGGTTCACGCCGTGGAAGCTTTCCACATATTCGCTATCGATCTGCCCCGGCGGCATACGCTTGGTATAAAGCGTTTCGCGGATCATTGGCGACCAACCTTGAACCATCTGATGGCTGCTCATTGCGAAAGGGGCTATGCCGCCTTCCATGTGACAGCTAACGCAGCGTTCTTTAAGAATTGGTGCGATATCGTTGGCATAGGACAGTGCCTCAGCATGTGCTGCATCGACGGTGAATTCTATCACATCTCCCTTGCTCGCTAGTTGCTCCACAGTGATTTCTTGATCACTAAGAATCGCTGTCAGTGCGTCTGCAACATAATGCTCTTTCGCGCGTCTTGCACGGCTACCTTCGGAGAAACGATCGTTAAGCGCGCCGCGGTAAATAACTTCTTTGGCTGAGGGGTCAAGAATGACCACTTCCGCTGTGCGACTAATGCCCAGCTCCTCTGCTACCAGTTGTGTGTCATCCATCAATACGCGAAGAGTAATATCTTCTTTCTCTGCGGCTTCTCGCATGGCGAGCTTGTCTGTGGAGCCGGTTGAGTTGATCATCAGGAACTCGACCTTCTGTCCTTCGAACTGCTCTGCGACGTCCGCAAGATCAGAGGCAGCGCGTCGCGCATCTCTATTAGCCGGGTCGTAGGAAAAAAGCACAATCGCCTGCTCATCGCCGTGGCGGCTGAGTTGGAAAAATCGACCATCGGCATCGACTAGTGAGAAGTCACTAATACGTTCAGCGGCATTTGCTGACATACCAACAAATACTGTCATCAAAGATGCAGTGGCGATCTTGGCAATCATTGAAAATCTAAGCATTTCGCTCTCCTCAAACTACAAAAAATAGTGGGTACTACTTTACAAACTAGGCATGCATAGTAGGGTGCATGTTCCGGGAATACTTCCCGAATATTGAAAAAACAGAGAATTTGAATAATCGAATAGCTGTTTTTAGCTAAAACTGCCCGTAGTTCCCCGTTTATACGTGATCTATGTATTTCTGGTTCACTGTTAGATGGCTTGTATTCTCAGAATCAGGGGCTCAACTACTGACTTTTCGAGCACTGTTTGCTCGCGTGCAACCTCTGGAATAGGACGTGAGGCGGGCGGGTCTGGAGTAGCAATGGATGCTGGTACTTAAGGGGTAGCAAAAGGTAGAATTTAGCTCCATTATGGTGCGCAGTGAGGCAAGAAAATTGTTCTTTAGAAGCACGGGGCAGACCCTAGTTGCTAAACACCTAGCTTGCTTGGCCCGATCCAATGGGTGCGAGGCTTTCTATAGAGTTGTAGCGATATCCTTACTGCTGGTCATTTCAGCCCAGTCTCACTCCGCCGAGCTGCGCATTGCCCATTGCCTGTATGGATGCCCCCAAGGTGGCAGCGTCGAGAATCATCTGGTTCTCAGACCTATCTATGCGCTGTCTTACAATACGCAGAACAAGGTGGCGGACTGGGCCGCCTACCGAGTGACGGCGGGTTCAATTGGTATCGCCTCTAGCCTGTCGCGTCAGAGCGTGAAAGACGACTTTATTGAAGAGACGCTGACGGAACTCGATTTTTTAGGTTCCCAAGAGCTTGGGCTCACCCGTGCGCAATTGGTGCCATTGGTTAATTTCGCTGGAACGCCGTATTGGAATGACGTGAACTTCCTGAGCAACACGGTAGCGCGCAGCCAGAATTTAAGCCAGGGGGCCTGGTACGGTCTGGAATGGTCAATAAGAAATCTGGTTAATAGAAAGAACGAGGTCTATATTCTAGCTGGGCCCATATTTAGAGAGCAGCCGTCGGTTGCGAGTTTGGAAACAGAAACACCGCATAGAGTACCAGATGCATTTTTCAAAATAATTGTCTCCACCGATGATCAGGCGACTGCATTCATTTTCGATCAGGATCTTGCGGTTCACGTCCATCACTGTGACAACAGGGCCAGCATTGAAGAGATCGAAACAGCGACAGGCTTGGATCTGTTTCCCCAGAACTCCAGACTGGTTGCGGGATCGCTTGATGCCAGTCTGGGTTGTTTCTAGCTGCGTTACTTTAGCGCTAGTGTTAAAGCCTGAATTGATTGAGGTTTAAATGAAACCTGCCTCGACTAGCGGATCTCGGCTAGGAAATAGTCATCGCCAATAAGCTCATTGATAAGCCTGTCCAGAGCGGCGCGAACGGTAACGGTCATACCTTCACTGGTGGGTGTTCTGCCTCTGCCAAATAGCGTGGTTTGCCACACGGTGCGGCTCCCGCTCATTAGCTGTACCGACGTTCGCAGGGTTAGTTCTAGTGTCTCTACACCGCCGCGATCGATAATCTTTGCTTCACTGGAAAGCAGGTTACCTTGTAGAAACATATCCCCATCGGCATCAACCAGCTTGGCATTGGCATTGGCAAAGCCGCTGGTCATAGCATCCTGAATTATTTCGGAGATCGCCTTCTCGGCTTGAAAGCCATCGGCTCCTAAAAGAGCAGCGTCTGTAATCAGGCGAGGATTATCAAACGAGCGGCCATCGGTAAACTCGGCAATGCGCAGGCTGACCTTCATATTGCTAAGATCGCTGCGAGCAGCGCCCTCCATTTTATAGTTGATGACAAGGTCTTCAGCGGCAATTACAGAGGCGGAAAAAAATCCAAGGCATGCAGCGCAAATTGAAATCAAAAATCGAATTTTCATGGAACTAAGTCTCTCGTTGTTTAGCGATTCATTATTGTTTGGAAGAGCTATTTAAATATTTCGAATAGCGTCGTTTGCTCTCAGGCCGAGCATAATTGACATGTTGGGTATGATCAAGCATGGAGCCTGAATAGAGACTTAACGCTGCCTAGTTACCGGAGTTCGGTATATCCAAGTACAAAAAAAGCCGCGTCGAATTGCTTCGACGCGGCTTCGTTTAAAACGCTCTAGAGAGTTTTTACAACTCGTCTGCAGGCCAAGTTGGCGCGCGGTCTCGAACTGTTACCGGGCGAACTCCTTGGTATAGGAACTTCTGTACACGGCTGCCCTCATAAGTCTCAGTAGTGTAGATGTTGTTCTGAGAATCAGTGGCAATACTGTGTGGTGCGTAGAATGTACCTGGCTGACGACCACCTTGGCCGAAAGTGTAAAGTACTTCCATTGACTCACGATCGATTACAGAGATCTTGAAGTTCTGACCGTCTGCAAGATAGATAAACTCTTGCTCTGGGTCGCGTGAGAAAGCGATATCCCAAGTTGAACCTTGGTTCAATGTAGCTGGGTTATAGACAACTTCTCTTACGTAAGTACCGTCTTTACGGAAGACCTGAACTCGGTCAGCGCCACGGTCACATACATAGACGAGTCCGTCATTTGAAGGCTCTGCACAGTGAACCGGTCCGCGAAATTGCTGAGGACCAGGCTGGCCAGGTGTATAAGTTACGTCAGCAGTATCGTCTGGACGATTACCGTAAGCACCCCAGTAGCGCTTGAAGGCGCCAGTAGACACGTCAACAACCGCTACACGCTTGTTCTGGTATCCATCTGCAAAGTAAGCTTCGTTTGCTTCAACGTCGATGGCGATCTCTGCAACTCGGCCGTAGTGTGTCTGGCTGTTGCTGTCGCGATCTTCGCCCTGCATACCGATAGTGCGAATGTACTCGCCGTCACGTGTGAACACTAGAACGTGTGAGTCACCGCCACCGTTGCCGCCGATCCAAACGTCACCGTTAGGTGCAATTTCGATACCGTGGTTAGATGCAGGCCATGTGTATGGTGCGCCCTCTACAGGACCGCCCCATGCATTGATGATGTTGCCTTCTATATCAATTTCGATGATTGGTGGTGCAGGAGTACAGCATTCTGCAACACCGCCCTGAAGACCAATTTCAGTGTTGCCACCGAATTGTGAGGCGTCATTTCTGTGAACGATGAAGATATGATCTCTCTCGTCTACGTCAACACCGATAGTGTTACCCATAGCCCAATGATTTGGGAGTGGCTTAGGCCAGAATGGGTCTACTAGAAAGTGTGGTGCCATTACATCATTTGAAGCAGCGATGCTTGGCTCTTGTAATTTTGATTGTCCTACTCCAAGGACAACCAGTGCAACGACGAGTGTTGCACCTATGAATAGCTTCATCTTTGTCATTCTTATTTTCCTCTCAATGCCCGAATTGCGGGGGGTTTAAACTCTCAGAGCAAGGCCGAGTATACTCATTTCTTTGGAGACAGTATACTCACAGGCCAAATTTTCCGGAGGCTGCATGTAAGTATTTGTAACAGCCTGGTGATGTTCGAGAATGTAGCGCTATTGGTGCGTTTTTAGTGTACCTTTCGACCTCCGTAGCATATACCCTATCTAATTGAAATTAATAATAAATTAAAAGAAACCATGAAACTATTTAGCACAAAAATATCCTCTATTTCGGTTAAGAAATTAGCGACGGCATGCCTGTTCCTAATGGCGACTTTGTTTCCAACTCTTAGCACCGCTCACGATATCCCGAGCCGTGTCACTGTATATGCATTCGTCAAACCCGACGGAAATCAGCTGACGGCTCTGCTGCGCGTGCCTATGGAGGCATTCAGCGAGATCAGCTTTCCGTTGCGAGGCCCAGGCTATATTCAGATCTCAGAGGCAGATTTCGCGCTCAACGATGCCGCCCGCGTCTATATTACAGAATCCATGCACTTCTATGAGAACGGAGAGGAGCTCACCGAGAAGCAGCTGGAAACAGTTCGTGTTTCGCTGCCTTCAGATCGTTCATTTACCACCTACGACGATGCCTTGGAGAATATCCTCAGCCCACCGCTAGATGACTCCGTCGATCTATTCTGGCGTCAGGGTGTTCTGGATGTCATGGTGACCTATCCCATAACGTCCGAAGAGTCTCAGTTTTCTGTGAACCCCGAGATAGGAACCCTGTCCAATCAGACAACAACAGTGCTGCGCTTTCTGGTGCCCTCGGGTGCGGAGAGGGTATTTAATTATCTTGGCAATCCTGGCATCGTACAGTTAGATCCCCGCTGGCATCAGGCGGCATTCCGCTTCGTAAAGATGGGCTTCGAGCATATCTTGGAAGGGCTTGACCATCTTCTATTTCTATTCTGCCTGGTCATTCCCCTGCGCAGCGTGCGTGCGCTGATACCGGTAATAACATCGTTCACGATTGCACACTCGCTTACACTCATCAGTTCGGCTTTCGGCATGGCACCCAATGCGCTTTGGTTTCCTCCTTTAATCGAAACTTTGATAGCGCTCTCGATTGTGTATATGGCCTTCGAAAATATAATCGGAGCGAAGTTGGAGCACCGCTGGGTAGCTGCGTTCGGATTTGGGCTGGTGCACGGCTTTGGTTTCTCCTTCCTCTTTAGCGACACCCTGCAATTTGCTGGTGGGCACTTATTCTCCTCGCTGTTGGCTTTTAATATAGGTGTGGAACTGGGTCAGATCCTGGTATTGATACTTGTCATCCCGGTATTGAATATACTGTTTCGCAACTTCGTCAAAGAGCGCATCGGTACTATTTTGCTCTCGGCATTACTAGCCCACAGCGCCTGGCACTGGATGCTGGATCGTGGCAATTCTCTTGGGCAATTCCAGTTGCAGATGCCGATCATCGATTCCCTATTTTTTGTAGGGCTGATGCGTTGGGGCATGATGCTGATTCTCATCGCGTTTGTGCTCTGGGGAATGTATGAATTATTCCGCCGCTTCTCTCTGGTTGAGAGGGTGTCTAGCTATGGCGTGAGCCGAGACGCCAAGAGCTAGTTTCACTGCATTTCAGTCCGCTTGAGCTAGCTCAGACCCACTAGGCTGTGCCGGCTCCATGCTTTTCCAAGTAATTGAATTATATGGTATATATTTCAATTCCGGCAGCTCGCCTAGTTTCAATTTGTCACAAAGCCTTACAGTCTATCGGTATCTGCCTGTTGTCGGATTGGGCTAAGCTTGAGCTCTAGAAAATTTTCTTAGTGAGCAGAGTCAGATGCTGCTCGATCGTTGCTATGAAAATGAGTATCGCAGGACCCTGGCAACGACCTTCTACCGAGAGGTTATCCCCATGAAAAAGAACAACAGCACGAATAACACGAATAAAAACTTAAGCGTATTACTGCTCCTAACATTGAGTTGTGTGTTCACGATTCAGTCACATGCTAGCGCCGAACGTGTTGGAAATTTTGCCCTAATCGATCACGAGGGTGTTTATCACCAGTTACAGAAATATGGTGATAGTAAAGCGGTAGTGATTATTTCGACCGCGGCCAACTGCGAGGAGAATGTCGAACGCTTACACAAGTATCGTTTGTTACGAACTACATGGGAGCGTCAGGGCGTTAGTTTCGTGGCAATTAACTCTAGCGCAGAAGACAGCCTGGATCAGGTCCGCCTAATGGATCAACTCCATAATTTCGATATACCAATCCTGCTGGATGACAGTCAGCTGGTTGCAGAGAGTCTTGGTCTTAGCAAGGCTGGCGAGATTGTTGTGCTGGAACCGACGCGTAGTCAGATTTTATATCGCGGCGGGTTGGACATCGATCCAGTCCGAGCACGCCCCGGGCTCAGTATAGAAGCGGTGGAAGGAACTACTGTTTTTGCTGACGTGCTAGCGAAGGCAGTTGCTGGTGAGGCTGCAGCCATAGAGCAGACCATTACTACCGAAGCTGCCGGTTGCGCACTACAATTTCCGGCAAGAGACCACCACGCCAGTGCGGCACCTGATTACGCAACTGAGGTTGCTCCTATACTGCAAGAGAAATGCGTCAGCTGTCATATTGAGGGTGGGATAGCGCCATTTGCCATGGATTCTCATATGATGGTTCAGGGTTGGTCGCCCATGATGAAAGAAGTCATGATGACGAAGCGCATGCCTCCAGCGCAGGTGGATCCGAATGTAAATTATTTCACTAACGCACGTTATATGAATGCTAATGAGCTGCAGACTCTGGTGCATTGGATTGACGCAGGGTCGCCGCGCGGAGTCAGCGAAGTGGACCCCTTGACGCTGATCGAGCCGCCAGAATCCGTGTGGGAACTGGGAGAGCCTGACTATATCGTCGAAGTTCCGGCATTTACGGTACCCGCCACCGGTGTTCTCGACTATGAAAACGTCACCATCAATCTACCCTTCGAAGATGATGTCTGGGTGAAGTCTGTCCAACATCTGCCGGGTGACCGTCGCGTTCTTCATCACCTGCTAAGCTATATTGTTCCAGCAGACTATGCCGAAGAAATCGTTGAGGGTGAGACTGATAACTACAGAGAGTTTCTGGAAGGCTATGCGCCGGGCAAGGATGAAGCGGTAACCTATCCGAAGAATACTGGCATGTTTGTACCCCGGGGTTCCGCGGTGCAGATGTCTCTGCACTACACGACATTTGGCAAGGAAACGACGGATAGCACAAAGCTTGGCCTGTATTTCGCCGATGAGAAACCTGAGTTTCAATACTCTACCTACTCTCTGAGCCATGGTGGTCGTAATATCGAGATTCCACCGGGTGCCGTCGATCACCAGATGAGCGCATCCTATGCCTTCGAAGACGAAGTGATGCTGCATGGTTTGCGTCCGCATATGCACTATCGCGGCAAGCGTATGCGCTTCAGTGTCGTCTACCCCGATGGAAGCAAGGATCAGATTATCAATGTCCCTGACTATAACTTCGCCTGGCAGCCAACCTATAGACTCTCCGAGCCCATGCTGCTGCCGGCTGGCTCCAGGGTGATGATCGAGGGTGCTTTTGACAACTCGCAATACAACCTGGGAAATCCAGATCCTGCCGCGGTAGTCAGGGGAGGCGCTCAAAGTTGGGACGAGATGTTTATTGGCTATCTCTCCTATAATAAGACTGGCAACTAGCTACTGTTTCGCTGATTAAGTGTCTTCACTAAAAAAGGGCCAGCAGGCCCTTTTTTATTGTGTTTTGAAGCTAGACCCCGGCTGATAGGGCCTTAAATATAGAGTTTTACTCCCCCAAGCTGCTCGAAAACCTCGATAAACAGTCTGTTAGTCACGACGTTCTGTTACAAAAAGTAATCATTCCCAGTGCATTTTTAACCCTGTTTGGGCTACACTGCTAGGGTTAATAAAAAGCTTCTTGGAGCCTAGAAAATGAAGAAAGTATTAGGAATCGGTACAGCTGTGATCGCGTCAGTTTTGGCGACGTCAGCCTTCGCCCTGCCAGATAGAGTGGGCGATTTCGGCCTATTGGACAGTGATGGTGATTTTCACCAGTTGAGTCGTTACCGCAACAAAGAGGCATTGGTACTAATGTCTTTCGATAGCAGCTGCGCAGCGATCAATTCCTCAGTTTCCAGTCTTGAGGCTATGGCCTCTGAGTGGAATGAGCAGGGCATAGCCTTCGCGCTGATCAATTCTTCATCAGAATCCAACATCGAGACTATTCGAGCCGCTAAGTCAGCACTAGGTTCCGATCTGCCGTTGTTGCTCGATGACGGACAGATAGTTTCTGAAACCTTGTCCCTGAGTAAAGCCGGCGAAATCGTTGTGCTTGACCCCGAGCGACTGACTATTCTCTATCGCGGACCGGCAGCTAATGCTGCGGCGACTCTGTCCAGCGAACTAGCTGGCACTGTCGATAGCACAATGATTGTTGATGCCGTTGGATGTGATCTGCAATATCCAGTGAAAGAGACACATGCAAGTGCCACGCCCGATTACGCAACTGAAGTAGCTCCAATCGTCGTTGAGCAGTGTGCTACTTGTCATCGCGAAGGTGGAATTGGACCTTTCGCAATGGACAGTCACCTGATGCTGCAAGGCTGGTCACCGATGATTCGTGAGGTGCTGCTTACCAAGCGAATGCCGCCTACACAGGTTGACCCAAATATTGGTCATTTCAGCAACGCGCGTTACATGAGCGATGCCGATCTGCAGACTCTTGTGCATTGGATAGATGCAGGCGCACCGCGTGGTGCCTCGGCGATCGATCCATTGACCGAAGTCGAAATGCCTAACTGGAAAGAATGGAGCCTGGGTGAGCCAGACTTCATTGTTAAGGCACCGAAAATGGAGATCCCGGCAACGGGCGTACTGGATTATATCGATGTCGATGTTGAGCTACCTTTCGACGAAGACAAGTGGGTTAAAGCGGTACAGTTTATCCCTGGCGATGAATCAGTTCTTCACCACCTCCTGACCTATGTAACAGCGCCTGCCGAAAATTTCGACGGTGGTGAAGGCAATACTACTTCTGTTGCCCGTCGATTCCTTGAGGGCTATGCCCCGGGTAAAGTGGACGCCATGACTTTCCGTCAGGATACGGGCGTGTACATCCCCAAGGATCACAAATTGTCCATGCAGTTTCACTTCACAACTAACGGTAAAGCGACAACTGACGAAACACTCATTGGTCTTTACATGTACGACGAACCACCGAAGTACGAGAACTTCACTCGTTCGGTAGCCTCGCAGTTCCGCATCCCGGCCTACGATCAGGATTACGAATCACATGCTCAGTATGTATTCGATGAAGACGTAGTAGTAACCGGTCTGCGTGCGCACATGCACTTTCGCGGCAAGGACATGAAGTTCGCCATGGAAAATGACGATGGTTCGATAACCGATCTGCTTAGCGTTCCAAACTACAGCTATGCATGGCAGCCTACTTACGAATTGGAAGAGCCAGTTCAGATTAAGGCCGGCACTAAAGTACACGTGACTGGAGCATTCGATAACTCGCAGTACAATCCGGCGAATCCTGATCCTTCTCAGGAGCTAACGTTTGGACTGCAAAGCTGGGATGAGATGTTCATTGGTTACTGGACATACCATTCGGCGACACCTTCAAACTAAGCGTCGCTTAGTTTGGAAAAACCCGGCCATATTGTGACCGGGTTTTTTTTCGCCTGGTAATAGTGGTAGAGACTACTTCCAGCTGGGCTACCTGGTCCGCCTAGAGCGGCGGCGTAATTCCCGTTTACCTAGCCTGCGGCTGGGATCGTTTAGTTGAAATCACCCCGCCACTGCTGGCTCGCATCCGAGATGCCTGGGAATATTGTGAATGAAGCTTTCAGCCGCGCGTTTTCGCTTCGTGCTGTGGGGGGCTAGCGCGCAAGCGAATGAGTTCTGAAATATGGATTACCAAGCCGTATAAATATCTAGAAATCAAGCGGATAACAGAATTTAGAATTCCCAAACAAAGCCAGTAATTCCGCGACTTTACGTTGTATCGCTGGTCGCTAACTTGCTATGATGCCGAACTTAGAATTCATAATAATAATCCTGGAGAACGCTTTATGTCCTCGATCTTCATCGTCATCTTCGGGCTAGTCGGTTTTTCTTTTGGCTGGTTCGTCTACTCCAAGTTCATCGCTGGAAAAATCTACCAGTTAGATCCTGACTACGTGACACCGGCCCATCGTGTGAATGATGGTGTCGATTATGTGCCCACCAATAAGTTCGTGCTTTGGGGTGCGCACTTTACGGCTGTCGCCGGTGCTGCACCAATTGTCGGCCCGGCCATTGCTGTCTACTGGGGTTGGGTGCCGGCTTTATTATGGGTGACTTTCGGTTCTATATTTTTTGCCGGTGTGCACGACATGGGAGCCCTGTGGGCGAGCACGCGGCATGGCGCAAAATCAATCGGGGCGCTTTCCTCTGATGTGATCGGCAAGCGTGCCTCGGCATTGTTCATGGTTATCATCTTCTTGCTGCTGGTGCTGGTAAATGCGATGTTTGCGACCATCATTGCGACAGACATGGTTATCTTTCCCTCTTCTGTATTCCCTGCCTGGGCCGCCATTCCGGTAGCGATTGCCATCGGCATATTGATTCGTAAGAACTTCAATCTGTTGCTGATCTCAGTCATCGGTGTAGCTATCCTCTACTTCACTATCTATGTTGGTAGTGTGATGCCTCTGGAATTGCCAGGGGATATCTTTGGTCTTGGTGCTAACGGCAATTGGATTATCTTGTTGTTTGTCTATGCGGGTATTGCCTCCATGTTGCCAGTTTGGCTATTGCTGCAACCGCGTGATTATATTAATGGCGCACAATTAGTCTTAGGTTTGTTTGTGCTATACAGCGCCGTATTCATCGCCATGCCTAATGTGTCTGCTCCCGCATTCAATCCAAACCTGGCGGTTGATACTCCCCCGTTGTGGCCAATTCTTTTTGTAACCATTGCCTGTGGTGCATTGTCTGGATTCCACGGCATCGTGTCTTCCGGCACTAGCTCCAAGCAATTAAGCAACGAGAAAGACGCACGTTTTGTAGGCTATCTCGGTGCCCTCGGAGAAGGCTCGCTGGCTTTGATTACAATTGTGGCTGTGACCGGTTCTCTGTATGCGGCTACGGGCGCAGACTGGGATGCGATCTATTCTGGCTATGCCAGCGGCCCGGGCCAGAAAGGCTTCATCGACGGTGGAGCCATATTGATCTCTACCGGCTGGGGCATCCCCATAGCTTTCTCTCAGACGATGCTTGCCGTGATGGTAGTGCTGTTCGCAGGGACAACGATGGATGCTGGTCTGCGTCTGCAGCGCTACATTATTCAAGAATGGGGTAGCATCTATAACATCAAGCCACTGAAGAACAACATCATCTCAACACTGGTTGCGATCGCGGCCTGCCTGATGTTGGCGTTCGGTGTTTCAGCAGGAGGCTATCCAGGTGACGGTGGCGCGCTAATCTGGCCTGTATTCGGCGGAACCAATCAGATATTGGCTTCAATGACCCTGCTATTGATCGCTGTTTATCTCATGCGACTGGGGCGCTCGCCAAAATTTATCTTGGCGCCGATGATATTTATCTTCGTCATGGCGTTCTGGGCTTCGTGCTGGTATATCGTGCAGCATTATCAGAACGCCCAGTGGGCCTTGGTGATTATCGAGGTGCTGGTAATGATTACCAGCATCATGGTTATGCTGGAAGCGCTTGGTGTGATCTCTAAACTCAGAAGCGGTGAGATCGCTGTTGAATCAGCGGATGCTGCAAGTAGCGGGGAGTAGTAGCGCTGGTTTTATCCAGTAACCCGTAATAAAGAAGGAGCGATAGGATGCTGTCTTAAGCAATGTCCGCGCTCCTTTTTTTATGCCGCGTGTGTTTTTGACCTTTGCCACGCTTTGTCAGATAGAAGCCTTGTGAAATAGAAGTCTCCACATATAAAAGGCCTGATGTAACTATGCATGCTTGCTTAAACAATATTGTAGATTGCTGAAGAGTTATTAATTTCATGAACGAACACGTACTTAGAAGCCTGCTAAATGTAGAGGCCGAGCAATCCATAAGTAAAGTGCAGATTGTTGATGAAATAGATTCTACGAATTCAGAATCATTGCGGCAGATTCAATCGGGTGCTACAGAGAATCGTCTTGTGGTTGCCAGCTCGCAAACTGCCGGCAGGGGGCGCCGAGGTCGTCAATGGCTTAGTCCGAAAAACGCAGGCCTGTATTTTTCTCTGACTCGTAGCTTCCCTCTTGAGGCAAGTGCCTTGCAGAGCCTTAGTCTGGTTACAGCCATTAGCGTGGTTGAAGCACTGCATGAGCTGGGTGCCGCGAAATTAACACTGAAATGGCCCAACGATGTGCTCTATGAAAAGAGGAAGCTAGGGGGCATTTTGCTTGAGTTGCAACTCAAAGAGGCGACACGTTTTCTTGTATTTGGTATCGGAGTCAATATCAATCTGCCAGCAGATTCGATCGCGAGTATAGATAGGCCGGTAGTCGATCTGCAGAGTATTGTCGGCGAACTGCCGACCCCGGAGGCGCTGCTCGCCGCGCTCTTGAATCAGCTATGTAGAAACTTGTATGACTACGAAAGAAACGGTTTTTCAAACTTTTCCCGGCGTTGGAATGAGCTGGACTGCTACCGTCTAAGCGATATCGTGATTCAAAACGGTGCAAGTCGTATCATTGGCAAATCCCTAGGTGTGGGTGCGGATGGATCGCTGCTGGTTCAGACGAGCAGTGGGACTCAGTCAATCACCTCGGGGGAGATATTTCCCTCATTGCATCCACTTTCTTAACTACTAGACTAGACTAGACAATGATATTAGAGCTCGATGTAGGTAATTCACGAATAAAATGGCGATTGGTGGCGGCCGACACCCTGGCTTCCATCAAGGAGGGTCACGTTCCAGGCTTCGAGGAATTGCAGCAACTGCCAGAGTTAGAAACCGAAATTTCGATGGCGCGTATGTGCAGTGTGCGCAGCGGTGACGTGAATGCAAAGCTTGAAGATTGGGTTGAATCAAACTATCGGGTCGAGTTGTTACGAGCGCAAGTGAGCCGCAGCTGCGGTGGCGTGACTAATCAGTATGCAGATGTGAGTAGGTTGGGTATCGATAGATGGCTGGCCATGTTGGCCGCCTTTCGAAGGGCTGGGGGCGCCTGTATGGTTGTCGATAGCGGGACCGCGTTTACTATCGATGTCGTGGATGCCCAGGGTCTGCATCAGGGAGGCTATATTATTCCTGGTCTAAACCTTATGCGCAGTAGCCTAGAATTGAATACCTCCATCCGGCTACGCAAGGATTATTCTGATCATGCTGAAGAGCTGGGCCATTCGACAGATGAGGCTGTGTTTAATGGCACAGTAACTGCGCTGCTGGCAACAATTAGACAGCAATTCGAATCGCTGAGACTTGGTGGGGCTGTAAAAACCTACTTTGCTGGCGGAGATGCACAGCTGCTGCATACGCTTGCGGGACTCAAAGACAGTGAGATTGCTACTTCGCTGGTATTCGATGGGCTGGATGTTGCCTGCCCGCAACCCGACCCTAAAATTGAAGGAATGCAGGATTAGCCTATGCGCTATATAGCTATATTCCTCTTGTTGGCCAATATTGCCTATTTTGTCTGGCTTCGCCTAGGTGCGTCGCCGGTTGTTGTTTCTGTGCCGACTCCAGCGAGAGCTCTGCTTAATAGTGGGTTAACCCTTGTCAGCGAGTATGAACTGCAACTCGAGCAGCGGCCTGCTCTGACTTGTTTTACCGTGTCTAGCTTCATCTCTGTTGACGACGCATCAAGCTTCATCGCCGAGATTGGCGGCATTGCCTCTGATGCCAGCGTGACCTTGAGCGGTGATCCCCTCAGTCCTCAGTACCGCGTCTTCCTGCCGCCAGCCTCCTCACGGGGCATAGCGACAATCACACTCGATAGCCTCAGCGAGAGCATCGCTGCAGCGCAAATGGAGATCGAGACCTATCTCATCACCAGTGGGCTGCTAGAAAATGGCATAGCCCTGGGTGTGTTCTCTGAACAGGCTAGCGCCCAGAACACCCAGAGTAGGGTGCTACAGCTAGGATACCCCGCCGAGATCGAAGAAATCCCTCGTTCTACGGGTGAAATACGCGTTCAGTTACAGGTCTTGGAGCAAGAAGCGCTAGAAAACCCCGCATGGCTAGAATTGACGGGAGATAGAACAGGCTTAAGCATTGTAGAAAATCTCTGTGAAACGATTGCACAAGGGACTCAATTCCCATAAAATGCCGCTCCTGAGTGAGAGTGCCAGGGATTTTGACCCTTGGAAGTTCACGTGGGAGGGGTTCCCGAGTGGCCAAAGGGATCAGACTGTAAATCTGACGCGCAAGCTTCGGTGGTTCAAATCCACCCCCCTCCACCATCTAATTTGTAGTAAGGGGAGTTGATTTTGCAGGCGGGTATAGTTCAGCGGTAGAACCCCAGCCTTCCAAGCTGGTTGCGCGGGTTCGATTCCCGCTACCCGCTCCAATTTCTCTAAAGAATTGGAACTTTTAAGAATGCGATCAGGCTACCTGAGTAGCCTGTAAAACGTATTCAAAGGCCGACCTTAGTGTTGGTTGCAGTACAGGGGCTGAGATTACTAGTGTGCGGCTCGCATAGCTCAGGCGGTAGAGCACTTCATTGGTAATGAAGAGGTCCCCGGTTCAACTCCGGGTGTGAGCACCATTTGTTTGGCCGGTAGTCAGTTTAGATAGATCGGAAGTAGGTCTTCCTTCTTTATATAGGAAGAAAATCTTAATCAACATTAATTGATGACGCTTAGAATAGCTAAGAACAGAAATAGATAGGGGCAGTCGAAAATGGCGAAGGAAAAATTCGAAAGAAATAAATTACACGTAAACGTAGGTACGATTGGTCACGTTGACCATGGTAAGACTACGTTAACAGCGGCCTTGACCAAGGTTTGCGCGGAAGTATTCGGCACAGGTGAAGTACGTGATTTCGCCCAGATCGATAATGCGCCGGAAGAGAGAGAGCGTGGTATCACAATCGCGACGTCTCACGTTGAATACGATTCCCCTAACCGTCACTACGCACACGTTGACTGTCCAGGTCACGCTGACTACGTAAAGAACATGATTACAGGTGCTGCGCAGATGGACGGCGCTATCCTGGTTTGTTCGGCCGCAGACGGCCCTATGCCACAGACGCGTGAGCACATCCTGTTGTCATTGCAGGTCGGCGTACCTTACATCGTTGTGTTCATGAACAAAGCGGACATGGTTGATGACGAAGAATTGCTTGAATTGGTAGAGATGGAGATCCGTGAGTTATTGGATCAATACGAGTTCCCGGGTGACGACACACCCATCATCATCGGTTCTGCGCTTAAGGCGTTGGAAGGCGATACTTCTGATATCGGTGTGCCATCTGTACAGAAGCTTGTTGAGACACTGGACAGCTACATCCCGGATCCGGTTCGTGACGTTGAGAAGCCATTCTTGATGCCAATCGAAGACGTATTCTCAATCTCCGGTCGCGGTACTGTTGTAACAGGCCGTATTGAGCGTGGAATTGTAAACGTAGGTGATGAATTGGACATCGTTGGTATCAAAGACACACAGAAGACAGTCTGTACTGGTGTTGAGATGTTCCGTAAGTTGCTGGACGAAGGCCGTGCAGGCGAGAACGTTGGTGTTCTGCTGCGTGGTACTAAGCGTGAAGACGTTGAGCGTGGCCAGGTATTGGGTAAGCCGGGCTCAGTAACACCTCATACGAAGTTTGAAGCTGAAGTGTATATCCTGAACAAGGATGAAGGCGGACGCCACACACCATTCTTCAAGGGCTACAGACCGCAGTTTTACTTCCGTACTACGGATGTGACAGGTGCATGTGAGCTGCCAGAAGGCGTTGAGATGGTCATGCCAGGTGACAACGTGAATATGGTTGTGACCCTGATAGCGCCAATCGCGATGGATGAAGGTCTGCGCTTTGCTATCCGAGAGGGTGGACGTACAGTAGGCGCGGGCGTTGTAGCCAAGATCTTCGAGTAAATTCGAAAGACTATTTGCTTAGCCGGAGCACCCAAAAGGGTGTTCCGGCTAAGTCGTCTTTAGTGTTTCTAAGTTATTTCACTAGATACAGCGAAGCTAAAGGGCCTGAAGCTTAAGCCCCTTATATTATCATCAACGAGAATTTACGGTACCGATGACCTTTAGAGAAATAGTAGGCCAGTAGCTCAATTGGCAGAGCAGCGGTCTCCAAAACCGCAGGTTGGGGGTTCGATTCCCTCCTGGCCTGCCAACTAAAGGCAGGAATTCTTCCGCGTAGCTATTTGGAAGAGAGCAGATTGCGAAGGTCGCTATCGGTTGTCGTTAATTTGATGTCTAGAATAAAGAGATAAAGAAAATTGTATGTCCGAGAAAATAGAAAGCGAAGACGGTAAGTTAGATTTGATCAAGTGGGCAGTCGTAATAGCGATTGTGGTCGCTGCTGTCTACGCTAATTCTTATTTCGCTATGGAATCATTATTGTTTAGAACGCTAGGCTTGCTTGTCGCAGCCGGCGTGGCTGGATGGATTGGCGCCCAGACAATTAGAGGGCGGGCCTTTGTCAACTTGTGCCTAGATGCGAGAGTTGAGATCAGAAAAGTTGTTTGGCCAACAAGACAAGAAACAACGCAGACTACTATCGTAGTGCTAATCGTCATATTCATCGTAGCATTTATTCTTTGGCTACTGGATTGGGGTTTGAACGGCGTTATTTCATCGATGATTGGCTAGAGGTAAAAATGGCAAAACGCTGGTACGTAGTTCATGCCTATTCAGGCTATGAGAAAAAAGTAATGCTTGCTCTGAAGGAGCGGGTAGGGCTTTCAGGCATGGATGATTACTTCGATGAAGTGTTGGTGCCCACCGAAGAAGTTGTAGAGATGCGCGCAGGTCAGAAGCGAAAGAGCGAGCGTAAATTCTTTCCAGGCTATGTTTTAGTTCATATGGAGCTCAATGACGATACCTGGCATTTAGTAAAAGACACACCCCGAGTGATGGGGTTTATTGGTGGTACGGCAGAGAAACCAGCCCCAATTACAGATAAAGAAGCGAACAAGATTCTCCAGAGAATGGAGGATAGCGAGGAAGCTCCAACACATAAGACTATCTACGAGCCGGGCGAAATGGTTCGAGTTACAGATGGTCCATTTAATGACTTCACCGGTACCGTTGAAGAAGTTAATTATGAGAAGAGCAGATTACGTGTCGCTGTATTAATTTTCGGTCGTTCAACTCCTGTAGAGCTTGAGTTCGGACAGGTCGAGAAGAGTTGATTGGTAGGGGTCAGAGTAAAATTTCCGGCTTGGTTATACAGAAATCTAACTAAATTCGACGGAAATTTTACTCTGACCCCTTTGAACGGGGAAGGGGAATAATCTCTTCCAAAACAAAGCCGCTCCATTAACATTGTTAGGGAGCGCCGGGGAGTTTGCTTAGCTGCGAGGCTAAAGCGGACGTTCGAACCCAAAGGAGAAAGACATGGCTAAGAAAGTACTGGCTTATATCAAGCTACAAGTCGGCGCGGGTAAAGCTAACCCAAGCCCACCTGTTGGCCCGGCACTCGGTCAACACGGCGTGAATATCATGGAATTCTGTAAGGCATTCAATGCCCAGACTCAAGCAGTTGAGCCGGGCTTGCCGATTCCTGTGGTTATTACTGTTTATGCAGATCGCAGTTTTACCTTTATTACAAAGACACCTCCTGCCTCCGTGCTGCTTCGCAAAGCTGCCGGGCTCAAGAAGGGTAGTGGGCGTCCAAATACAGAGAAAGTGGGCAAAGTAAATCGCGCCCAGCTCGAAGAAATAGCAACTCAGAAAATGCCTGATCTCACCGCCGCCGATATGGATGCTGCGGTTCGCACTCTTGCAGGCAGCGCGCGTAGCGCCGGTATAGAAGTCGAGGGGGTGGAATAAGATGGCTAAATTATCCAAAAAACAAAAGCAGTTAGCGGAAAAAGTTGAAGCGGGTAAGGCTTACTCGGTTGAAGAAGCTGTTGCGATCATTAGTGAATTCGCATCGAAGAAATTCAGTGAGTCTTTTGATGTCAGCGTAAACCTTGGCATCGACGCGCGTAAATCCGATCAGGCTGTGCGTGGCTCTACGATTCTACCAAACGGCACAGGCAAAGAAGTGCGCGTGGCGGTATTCGCTCAGGGCGAAAACGCTGAGAAGGCAAAAGCCGCAGGCGCTGACGTTGTAGGCTTTGATGACCTGGCAGAATCCATTCAGGCAGGAAACCTGGACTTCGACGTAGTAATAGCAACACCAGACGCCATGCGTGTGGTTGGCAAGCTAGGTACGGTTCTTGGTCCACGTGGTTTGATGCCTAATCCTAAAGTTGGAACAGTTACACCAGACGTTGAGACTGCAGTGAAGAACGCTAAATCCGGTCAGGTTCGTTACAGAACCGACAAGAACGGTATTGTTCATGGCGGCATCGGTAAGGTGGGTTTTGATGCCCCTGCAGTTAAGGCTAATCTGGAAGCTTTATTGGCAGACCTAAAGAAAGCCAAGCCGGCTTCATCCAAGGGTGTCTATATAAAGAAGGTTGTCCTTTCTTCGACTATGGGCCCTGGATTACAGATAGACCAGTCTTCGCTAGTTCTTTAAACAAGAGCTTTAAGACTGATCGAACTAATTAAGCAGTAAAAGATTCGAAGAGCGGCGTAGCCCTCTTCAACAGACTTTGGGGTTTCGCGAAAGCGAAGCTGTCAAAGACCGTAGGTGCGACCGCCTTGTTTAGGTACGGTCACTTAATTTCCTACGCAGATGGTGAAGCCCGATTTAGTGTAACGCTAAATTTTAATCACCGAATAGCAAAGGTATGAAGAGAGTAATCGATTCATGCTAAATCGCGACCGAGAAATCGGTCAACCTAAGGAGTTTAGCTAGTGGCTATTAGACTAGAAGATAAGAAACAAATCGTTTCGGAAGTCAATACGGCTGCTACCAGTGCTTTGTCAGCGGTACTCGCCGATTATCGGGGTGTAACCGTTAGTGATATGACTGAGCTTCGAAAGACTGCAAGAGAAAACAATGTCTACCTTCGTGTTGTTAGAAACACGCTGCTTAAGAAAGCAGTTGAAGGCACTGATTTCGAATGTATTCAAGAAGTTTTGGTCGGTCCTACTATTCTTGCGTTCTCAGAAGAAGATCCCGGCGCCGCAGCGCGTGTGCTCAAGGATTTTGCTAAAGAGAAAGAAAATTTTGACATCAAAGCACTCTCTATTGGTGGCAAGTTATTGGATGCGGGTCAGATCGACGTGTTGGCGAAGTTGCCGACTCACGACCAGGCGCTATCCATTCTTATGAGCGTTATGTTAGCGCCTGTAACGAAGCTGGCCAGAACCATGATTGAGGTTCCCTCGAAAGCAACACGAGCTGTTGCAGCTGTTCGAGACCAGAAGCAGGAAGCAGCCTAGTTCCTTGTGTAAATGATTGTAAAAAATTAGTAACAACTTAACTTAATTAAATAATTGAAAGTAGGAGACAAGAGTCATGGCTCTTTCCAAAGAAGATGTATTAGAAGCAATTGCAGACATGTCAGTAATGGACGTAGTTCAGCTGGTAGAAGCAATGGAAGAAAAATTCGGTGTTTCAGCAGCTGCAGCAGTTGCGGCGGCGCCGGCGGCGGCAGCGGGTGACGCAGCTCCTGCAGAAGAGCAGACTGAGTTTGATATCGTTCTAGCAGCTGTAGGCGAGAAGAAAGTAAACGTCATTAAAGCTGTACGCGGTATCACTGGCCTGGGTCTTAAAGAGGCTAAGGAATTGGTTGATGGTGCTCCATCAACTCTTAAGGAAGCTGCTCCTAAAGCAGAAGCGGATGAAGCCAAGAAAGCTTTGGAAGAAGCTGGCGCAACCGTTGAGCTTAAGTAGTAAGCAATTGCTACAAAACGACAAGCGCCGGGTGCCTACAACGCACCTGGCGTTGGTTCGTTGTATTTTCGAGTAAGGAAGACCGGCTTCATGGCCGTGCCTTGTTCAGTCGTTGAAGCGCAAGTCGCGCAGAGCGAAAGAACAAGCGAAACGCAGAAAGATTCTGCCAGTAGTTAATGCCAATAGAACACAACGCTAGGAACACATCAATGGCCTATTCGTATACAGAGAAAAAACGTATCCGCAAGAACTTCGGCAAACTGCCAAGTGCGATGGATATCCCTTACCTCTTGTCTATACAAGTCGATTCCTATAAACAGTTTACTCAGGTTGACGTGCCTGTTGAAGAGCGTCTTGAACAAGGCCTACATGCCGCGTTCAAATCTGTATTCCCTATCGTCAGCTATTCCGGCAAAGCAGTTCTGGAATATGTTAGCTACAACCTTGGAAAGCCTGCGTTTGACGTTAAAGAATGTCAGCTGCGTGGTTCTACCTATTCTGTTTCCTTAAGGGTTAAGGTTCGGTTGATTCTTTATGATAAGGAATCGACAGTACAAACCATCAAGGACATCAAAGAGCAAGAAGTCTACATGGGGGAGATCCCATTGATGACAGATTCCGGTACCTTTGTAATCAATGGTACTGAGCGTGTAGTGGTTTCACAGCTACATAGATCGCCAGGTGTATTCTTTGACCATGACCGTGGTAAGACACACAGCTCTGGAAAACTACTCTATTCTGCGCGGGTTATTCCCTACCGTGGTTCTTGGCTCGACTTCGAATTCGATCCTAAGGATATGGTCTATGTTCGTATCGACCGTCGTCGCAAATTGCCTGCGTCGGTATTGTTGCGCGCTCTTGGCTACGGCTCGCAAGAAATTCTGGAGATGTTCTACGAGAACAATGGCTTCAAGATTACCACGAAGGGCAAAGACAAAGAGTCTGTTGTTTCTTTGGAGTTGGTTCCTGCTCGACTGCGTGGTGAAGTTCTAACTTTTCCGATCCTGGATAAGAAGGGCAAGGAAATTGTAGAAGCGGGCCGTCGCATCACTTCGCGTCATGTGCGTGAAATGGAGACAGCGAAGCTCACTAATCTGGTTGTAGAGAACGAGTACCTAATTGGTGCCGCGCTTGCAGCGGATGTGATCAACGAAGAAACAGGCGAGGTGTTGGTTCCCTGTAATACCGAGATTACAGAAGAAGTGATAGAGCAGTTTTTTGAGGCAGGCGTTAAGCAGTTTCAAACTATCTATACTAATGATCTGGATTGTGGGCCATTTATCTCCCATACGCTGCGTATCGACGGCACTACTTCCAAGTTGGAAGCTATGGTCGAGATCTACCGCATGATGCGTCCAGGTGAGCCACCTACAAAGGAATCTGCAGAGAACTTGTTCTCTAACCTATTCTTCTCTCCAGAGCGTTACGATCTATCTGCCGTTGGCCGAATGAAGTTCAACCGCCGCCTTGGTCGTCCCGAGTCGGAAGGTATGATGGTTCTTAGCCAGGAAGACATCGTCGACGTATTGAAAACACTGGTCGGGATTCGTAATGGCTTCGGTTCAGTTGATGATATCGATCACCTGGGTAACCGCCGTATTCGTTCCGTAGGTGAGATGGCAGAGAATCAATTCCGTGTTGGTCTAGTGCGGGTTGAGCGTGCAGTTAAAGAACGACTGAGCATGGCTGACTCAGAAGGCCTAATGCCACAGGATATGATCAACGCGAAGCCAGTAGCCGCAGCGATCAAGGAATTCTTTGGTTCCAGTCAGCTTTCGCAGTTTATGGATCAGAACAATCCTCTTTCCGAAGTGACGCATAAGCGACGCGTATCGGCTCTAGGGCCGGGCGGTCTGACGAGAGAGCGAGCGGGTTTTGAAGTGCGCGACGTGCATCCGACTCATTATGGTCGAGTATGTCCAATTGAGACCCCAGAAGGTCCAAACATCGGTCTGATCAACTCGCTTGCGACCTATGCGCGCACAAATAACTACGGCTTTCTAGAAAGCCCCTACAGAAAAGTAGTTAACAACAAAGTAACAGATGAGATCGATTACCTGTCAGCGATCGACGAGAGTGATTTCGTTATTGCCCAGGCTAGTGCGGCCATCGACAAGAAGAAGGGCTTCGTCGATAACCTCGTCACCGTGCGTTATAAGGGTGAAACTCTCTTAAAGCCACGCGAAGAAGTTGACTATATGGATGTGGCTCCACAGCAGATGGTGTCTGTGGCGGCTGCATTGATTCCTTTCCTCGAGCACGACGATGCTAACAGGGCCCTAATGGGTTCGAACATGCAACGCCAGGCAGTGCCCACGCTAAAGACTGAGAAGCCTTTGGTTGGTACTGGAATGGAGCGCAATGTGGCACGTGATTCAGGCGTGTGTGTTGTTGCATTCCGCGGCGGTGTCATCGAGAGCGTAGATGCCGCTCGTATTATCGTGCGTGTAAGAGACGAAGAGACTGATGCGGGTGAGGCGGGTGTGGATATCTACAACCTGACTAAATACACCCGTTCGAATCAGAATACCTGTATTAGCCAGCGACCATTAGTCAAAGATGGCGACACTATTGCCAGAGGCGACATTCTGGCAGACGGTCCTTCCATCGATATGGGTGAACTGGCCCTGGGGCAGAATATGCGTATCGCATTCATGCCTTGGAACGGATACAACTTCGAAGATTCGATCTTGATATCAGAGCGTGTAGTTAAGGAAGATCGCTTCACTACGATTCACATTCAGGAACTGACCTGTGTGGCTCGCGATACCAAGTTAGGTTCTGAAGAGATTACAGCTGATATACCAAACGTTGGCGAAGGTGCGCTGAGCAAGCTGGACGAGTCCGGCATTGTCTACATAGGCGCTGAAGTCGGCGCTGGCGACATATTAGTCGGCAAGGTGACACCTAAGGGTGAAACCCAGCTAACGCCAGAGGAAAAACTGCTGCGTGCAATTTTCGGTGAGAAAGCGTCTGACGTAAAAGATACTTCGCTAAGAGTGCCTACCAGCGTTAAGGGTACGGTTATCGATGTGCAGGTCTTCACTCGTGACGGTCTCGAGAAGGATCAGCGTGCCGTCGAAATTGAAGAGACGCAGCTATCGAAGGTTCGCAAAGATATCGATGATGAATATCGTATCGTCGAAGGCGCTACTTTTGAGAGATTGCAGCAAGCCTTGATAGGTAAAGTTGTAGCAGGTGGTCCCAAGCTGAAGAAGGGCCAAAAAGTTACAGCGGACTATCTTGAGGCTCTTCCTAGAGAAGATTGGTTCAAGCTGCGCATGTCCAACGATGCGGTCAACTCGCAGTTAGAACGTGCGGAAGAACAGCTTAAGGAAAGGCTTGCAGAGCTAGACGAACGATTCGAAGACAAGAGAAAGAAACTCACTCAAGGTGATGATCTGGCTCCTGGTGTATTGAAGATCGTTAAGGTTTATCTAGCGATCAAGCGTCGCATTCAGCCGGGTGACAAGATGGCTGGTCGTCATGGAAACAAGGGTGTTATCTCGGTAATTATGCCGATCGAAGACATGCCTTACGACGAGAAGGGTGAGCCGATAGATATCGTATTGAATCCTCTTGGTGTGCCATCACGCATGAACGTTGGTCAGGTTCTCGAGACGCACCTTGGTGCGGCGGCGAAGGGGCTTGGAAACCGAATTGGTGCAATGTTGGATGCCAAGAAGAAGGCCTCTGAAGTCAGAAAGCTGGTTACCGATGTGTACAACAAGATCGGTCAGCGCCAGGAAGACATCAAAAGCTTAACCGACGATGAGGTATTGGAACTCGCTGGCAATCTTCGAGGTGGTGTCCCGATGGCGACGCCTGTATTCGACGGCGCCGCCGAGAAAGAGATCAAAGACATGCTCGAACTTGCTGGCATCGATAAAAGTGGTCAGGTCACACTTTTTGATGGTCGTACCGGTGAGTCGTTCGATCGACAGGTAACTGTAGGCATTATGTACATGCTGAAGTTGAACCACCTGGTGGATGACAAGATGCATGCTCGATCGACCGGCTCGTACAGCTTGGTTACGCAGCAACCGCTTGGTGGTAAGGCTCAATTCGGTGGTCAGCGCTTCGGAGAGATGGAAGTGTGGGCACTTGAAGCCTACGGTGCAGCTTATACCTTGCAAGAAATGTTAACCGTTAAGTCGGACGACGTCGCCGGCCGTACGAAGATGTATAAGAACATCGTCGATGGCGACCATAGAATGGAACCGGGAATGCCGGAATCATTTAATGTGCTAGTGAAGGAGATTAGATCGCTCGCGATCGATATGGAATTGGATGTCAGTAAGTAAGCCGATCCACGCTAGCTAGTACTACAAATGAAGACTTAGTGATTATTACAGCCTGTTCGCGAAAGCGACAGGTGGAGGAGTTAGAATGAAAGACCTATTAGGGTTGCTTAAATCTCAATCACAATCAGATGAGTTCGATTCCATTCGAATTGGATTAGCCTCGCCGGAGATGATTCGTGCCTGGTCGTTCGGTGAAGTTAAGAAGCCTGAGACGATCAACTATCGTACGTTTAAGCCCGAGCGAGATGGTCTTTTCTGCGCCAAGATTTTTGGCCCGGTAAAGGACTATGAGTGTCTCTGTGGCAAGTACAAGCGTCTTAAGCATCGCGGAGTTATCTGTGAGAAGTGTGGCGTAGAAGTTGCGCTTTCCAAGGTCCGTCGCGATCGCATGGGCCATATCGAGCTTGCTAGCCCAGTTGCGCATATCTGGTTTCTTAAGTCGTTGCCGTCACGCATCGGTTTGTTATTGGACATGACTCTGCGTGATATTGAGCGAATTTTGTACTTCGAATCTTTTGTCGTAACCGACCCAGGTATGACTACCCTTGAGAAAGGGCAGCTTCTA
The DNA here is from genome assembly GCA_905478195.1 of uncultured Pseudomonadales bacterium. Classification (GTDB taxonomy): domain Bacteria; phylum Pseudomonadota; class Gammaproteobacteria; order Pseudomonadales; family Pseudohongiellaceae; genus UBA9145. Next base: position 66,187 of record CAJQHM010000037.1, on the reverse strand, counting down.
ACCGACGAGCAATACTACGAGGCGATGGAAGAGTTCAGTGATGAATTCGATGCCAAGATGGGTGCGGAAGCAGTTCAAGCGTTGATGAAGGACCTGGACGTTGACGCAGAAGTTGCGCGCCTTCGTGAAGAAATTCCGGCTACAAATTCCGAGACTAAACTTAAGAAACTGTCCAAGCGTCTGAAACTCTTGGAGGCGTTTAACGAGTCAGGCAATAAGCCAGAATGGATGGTAATGACAGTCCTGCCTGTGCTGCCACCCGATCTTCGTCCTCTCGTCCCTCTGGACGGTGGTCGATTTGCGACTTCCGATCTTAACGATCTCTACCGTCGTGTAATCAACAGAAACAATCGTCTGAAGCGCCTTCTCGATTTGAATGCGCCAGACATTATTGTGCGAAACGAAAAGCGAATGTTGCAGGAAGCGGTGGATGCGCTTCTCGACAACGGTCGTCGTGGCCGCGCGATTACAGGTTCTAACAAACGACCTCTGAAATCACTTGCCGACATGATCAAAGGCAAGCAGGGTCGATTCAGACAGAATCTTCTTGGTAAGCGTGTGGATTATTCTGGCCGTTCTGTAATTGTGGTTGGTCCTACACTTAGACTGCATCAGTGTGGCCTGCCTAAGAAGATGGCTCTGGAACTATTTAAGCCTTTCATATTCGGCAAGCTTGAGCGCCGTGGTCTGGCTACTACCATCAAGGCAGCGAAGAAGATGGTAGAACGCGAGACAGCGGAGGTTTGGGATATTCTCGCCGACGTGATTCGTGAGCACCCGGTTCTGTTGAACCGCGCGCCAACTCTGCACAGACTGGGTATCCAGGCGTTTGAGCCAGTACTGATCGAAGGTAAGGCGATTCAGCTGCACCCATTGGTTTGTGCGGCCTACAATGCCGATTTCGACGGTGACCAGATGGCGGTGCACGTACCGCTTACGCTAGAAGCGCAACTGGAAGCACGTACGCTGATGATGTCGACTAACAATATTCTGGCGCCGGCAAATGGCGAGCCGATTATTGTTCCATCACAGGACGTTGTACTCGGTCTATACTACATGACGCGCTCGCGCGTAAATGCAAAAGGCGAAGGCATGATCTTCGCTGACGCGAAAGAAGTGCAGCGCGCATACGAAACAGGCAACGTACATCTACAGGCGCGCATCAAGGTGCGCATCAAAGATGTTTACAATAACGAAGACGGCGAGCGAATTAGTGAGACCAGTGTCGTGGATACCACCGTTGGGCGTGTGCTGTTGTTCAACATCGTTCCAGAGGGTCTGCCTTTCTCCATGGTCAATCAGAAGATGGCGAAGAAGCCCATCTCGCAGATACTCAATGCCTGCTACCGCGATGTCGGCCTGAAGGAAACGGTTATCTTTGCTGACCAGTTGATGTACACGGGCTATAAGTACTCTACTCGTTCGGGTTCTTCAATCGGCGTAAATGATTTTGTGATTCCCGATGAGAAGGCGACGATCATTGGTCAGGCTAACTCTGAAGTGGAGGAGATCGAAGCACAGTTTGCTTCCGGCCTCGTAACCCAGGGTGAGAAATACAATAAGGTTATCGATATCTGGTCACGCGCAAACGATTTGGTTGCGAAGGCGATGATGGAAGGCCTGTCTACTGAGGCGGTAATCAACAGGGAAGGCGAGGAAGAGCAACAGGAATCATTTAATTCGGTTTACGTTTATGCCGATTCCGGTGCTCGTGGCTCCCCCGCACAGATTCGTCAGCTCGCCGGAATGCGTGGATTGATGGCGCGTCCAGATGGCTCGATTATCGAGACTCCTATTACTGCGAATTTCCGTGAAGGTCTGAGCGTGTCACAGTACTTCACCTCGACTCACGGAGCGCGTAAAGGTTTGGCGGATACGGCCTTGAAGACGGCGAACTCAGGTTATCTGACGCGGCGTCTGGTTGATATTTCGCAAGATTTGGTTATCACCGAGCACGATTGCGGCACCGAGCAGGGCTTGACTATGTCACCAGTAATTGAGGGCGGCGATATTATCGCGCCTCTTGGTGATCGGGTATTAGGTCGCGTACTGGCCTCCGACGTAGTTTCGGAATCTACTGGCGAAACTATTGCCGAAGCTGGAACTATGATTAGCGAGCGCATGGTAGAGAGATTGGAGACCGGCGGCGTGGATCAGGTTCATGTGCGTTCGCCAATTACCTGTGAAACTCGTTTCGGCATCTGCAGCAGCTGCTACGGTCGCGATCTGGCCCGTGGTCACATTGCCAATGTTGGTGAGGCAGTAGGTGTAATCGCTGCCCAGTCAATCGGTGAGCCGGGTACACAGCTTACGATGCGTACCTTCCACATCGGTGGTGCGGCATCTAGAGCCACTGCATCTGACAGCGTACAGGTTAAGAATACCGGTACTATCCATTTACATAATATGAAGACGGTTGAGAACATCAAGGGCGAGTTGGTAGTTGTATCTCGCTCAGGTGAGCTCATCGTAGACGACGTTAACGGTCGCGAGCGCGAGCGTTATAAGCTTCCTTACGGTGCATTAATCACCGTCGGCAAGAAGACAGACGTTGAAGCAGGGCAGATCGTCGCAACCTGGGATCCGCACACGCATCCGATCGTATCGGAAGTGGCGGGTAGGGTAGCGTTTGCTGCGATGGAAGAGGGAATCACGGTTCGTGAACAAACGGATGAGATCACCGGTCTGAGCAGTATTTCCGTAATCGACCCGAACGAGCGCTCCGCCTCTGCGAAAGAATTGCGACCGGGAATTACGGTAGTGGACAAGAAGGGCAAGGAAATTTGCCTGCCTGGCACTAACCACCCTGCGCACTACTTCTTGCCAGCCAATGCGATCGTGAGCCTCAACGATGGTGTCGATCTAAATATCGGTGACGTTGTAGCGCGTATTCCTCAGGAAGGTTCGAAGACTCGTGACATCACCGGTGGTCTGCCGCGTGTTGCGGATCTGTTCGAAGCGCGTAGACCGAAGGAGCCAGCTATCTTGGCTGAAATTTCGGGCACCGTGAGCTTCGGTAAGGAAACGAAAGGAAAGCGCAGATTGGTCATTACACCGAAAGATGGTGTAAATCCAATCGATGGCTCCGATCACTACGAAGTGCTGATTCCAAAGTGGCGCACCATGACTGTGTTCGAAGGTGAATACATCGAGAAGGGTGAAGTAGTTTCAGAGGGTCCACCGGCACCGCACGATATCTTGCGCCTGAAGGGTGTTGAAGCCTTGGCTCAGTACATCGTCAACGAAGTACAGGAAGTGTACCGATTGCAGGGTGTGAGAATTAACGACAAACACATTGAGGTTATCGTTAGACAGATGCTCAGAAAGATCGAAGTCACGCATACTGGCGATTCGGCGCTAATCAAGGGCGAGCAGCTAATGTATACGCAGATTCTTGAAGCGAACGACAAGCTGCGGGAAGAAGATAAGCAGGAAGTACGTTTCGAGCGCATGCTTCTCGGCATTACCAAGGCATCGCTGGCGACTGAGTCCTTTATCTCGGCGGCTTCATTCCAGGAGACTACGCGTGTTCTTACAGAAGCGGCGGTTACTGGTAAGCGCGATTTCCTCAGAGGTTTGAAGGAAAATGTGGTTGTTGGACGACTTATCCCGGCAGGAACGGGTTTGGCGTATCACGCAGCTCGAAAGAAGGCCTACGCGGACAAGCTTAATTCAGATTCCGTGAGTGCGAGTGATGTAGAAGCAGCATTGAGTGAGGCCTTGAATCTCGAGGCTGAAGGCTAGAGAGCCAGCTCAGACAGGCAGCAATGCCTGGAAATAGTTGACTAGAGGATGCGGGATCATTAAACTCTCGCATCCTTTATTCCGGCTATTCTGGTCACAATAGGTGATTATCTTGGTTAGGTATAAGCAAAGATAGGGGAAACCATTTTTTATGTGCAGAGTTCTACCAGCTCTCCATGAAGATGGTTTAGATTAGTGAGCCAGAGATATCAGAACGTGGGTTAACCCGAAAACGAGAGGTTTCAAGGAAAACATGGCAACAATTAACCAATTAGTACGCAAGCCCCGACGCAGCAAAATCGTCAAAAGCGGCGTACCAGCGCTACAAGGTTCACCTCAGAAGCGTGGAGTGTGCACAAGGGTCTACACAACTACGCCAAAGAAGCCAAATTCGGCTTTGAGAAAGGTTTGTCGTGTGCGTCTGGTTAATGGTTTTGAAGTGTCTTCCTATATTGGTGGTGAAGGCCATAACCTGCAGGAACACTCCGTTGTTCTGATCAGGGGCGGTCGTGTTAAGGATCTTCCAGGTGTTCGCTACCATACGGTTCGTGGCAGCCTAGATACTTCAGGCGTTGCCGATCGTAAGCAGAGCCGTTCCAAGTACGGCACCAAGCGTCCTAAGTAAGAAGTCGGTTTTAGAAGTTTCAGTAAGCATAAGTACAAGAATATAGAGTCATAGCTTTGTCTGGTTAATCTCCTTGGCAAGGCTTCTACAAGCGTAAGGATACGCGCCTCATCGAGACTCTTTAATAAAGCGATGGGTGAGAGTAAGGCCAGGTAATAGTCGTTTTTAAGGCGGCTTAGAGTCCTGGATCAACCTGAATAAACATAGAGGTCTCAAATGCCAAGAAGAAGAGTAGTTGCAAAACGTGAAATCCTGCCGGATCCAAAATTCGGAAGTTTAACCCTCGCAAAATTCATGAACCATGTAATGGTCGACGGCAAGAAGTCAGTTGCCGAGCGCATCGTCTATGGTGCGCTAGATACAGTGTCAGAGAGAACTCCTGGCGACCCCCTGGAAACATTCGAGAAGGCACTCGATGCTATTGCTCCTATGGTGGAGGTTAAATCTCGCCGTGTCGGTGGTGCAACCTATCAGGTGCCAGTCGAAGTCCGTGCAGAGCGACGCCATGCCCTAGCCATGCGTTGGTTGGTTGAGCATTCCCGTAAGCGTGGTGAAAAATCTATGGCCTTGCGTCTTGCTGGTGAGATTTCCGATGCCGCTGAAGGCAAAGGTAGCGCCGTTAAGAAGCGTGAAGACGTCCACCGTATGGCAGAAGCCAACCGAGCATTCTCACACTATCGCTTCTAATCGATGGGTTTGTAGAGAAGTCTGTTCCAGATCGAATTAATTTGTAGTTAAGGCATAAGCTGTGGCCAGAAAACATCCATTAGATCGCTATCGCAATATCGGAATTGTTGCCCACGTAGATGCGGGCAAGACGACGACTACCGAGCGCGTTCTATTCTATACGGGTATTTCACATAAGATTGGTGAGGTACACGATGGCGCTGCCACTATGGATTGGATGGAACAGGAACAGGAGCGAGGTATTACTATTACCTCTGCTGCGACTACCTGTTTCTGGAGCGGCATGGGCTCTCAATACGATGAGCACCGTATCAACATCATCGACACGCCGGGACACGTTGACTTCACTATCGAAGTAGAGCGTTCACTGCGTGTACTGGATGGTGCGGTAGTGGTTCTATGTGGTTCTTCCGGCGTTCAGCCTCAGACTGAAACAGTATGGCGTCAGGCCAACCGCTACGAAGTTCCCCGCATGGTATTCGTAAACAAGATGGACCGCGCAGGTGCTGACTTCTTGATGGTCGTGAAGCAGATGAAAGAGCGTTTAGGTGCTAACCCTATCCCTCTTCAACTAGCTATCGGTGCCGAGGACGAATTCAAGGGTGTTATCGACCTTGTGAAGATGAAAGCGATTCGCTGGAATGAAGACGACCAGGGAGCGACTTTTGCCTACGAAGACATTCCGGCCGACATGCAGGATCTAGCTGACGAGTGGCGTGAAACCTTGCTAGAAGCTGCAGCGGAGGCCAACGAAGAAGTAATGGACAAGTACCTGAATACCGGCGACCTGCCTGAAGAAGAAATCATGTCCGCTATTCGAGAGCGTACGCTGGCCAGCGAGATCGTTCCTACACTGTGTGGCTCAGCGTTCAAGAACAAGGGTGTTCAAGCGGTGCTTGATGCCGTAATTGACTACATGCCCGCGCCTACTGAAGTGAAGGCTATCGAGGGTATGCTGGAAGACGGCACTACCACACTGTGTGAGGCCGATGATAAAGCGCCTTTCGCTGCATTGGCATTCAAGATTGCTACGGATCCGTTTGTGGGAACACTTACCTTCTTCCGCGTCTATTCCGGTGCCCTGAATTCAGGGGATTCGGTATATAACCCGATAAAGACCAAGAAAGAGCGAGTGGGTCGTATGGTGCAGATGCATGCGAACTCCCGTGAAGAAATTAAAGAAGTGCTTGCGGGCGATATCGCAGCGGCCATTGGCCTGAAAGACGTAACAACGGGTGAGACGCTTTGTGCGATAGATCGTGTGATCACGTTAGAGAAGATGGAATTCCCTGAGCCGGTAATCTCTGTGGCAGTTGAGCCAAGAAGCAAGGCGGATCAGGAAAAAATGGGTATCGCTCTGGGCAAGCTCGCTCAGGAGGATCCCTCGTTTCGTGTTGAGACCGATGAAGAATCTGGCCAGACAATCATCTCCGGCATGGGTGAGTTACATCTAGACGTGCTCGTAGACAGAATGCGTCGTGAATTCTCAGTCGAGGCAAATATTGGTAAGCCGCAGGTTGCCTATCGTGAAACGATTAGAAAATCTGTTGAGGTCGAAGGTAAACACGTTAAGCAATCAGGTGGTCGAGGTCAGTACGGGCACGTAGTGCTTAGGCTTGAGCCTCTTGACCCAGATTCAGAATACGAATTTGTTAACGAGATCGTGGGTGGAACAATTCCAAGAGAATATATTCCAGCCGTAGACAAGGGTGTGCAGGAGCAAATGAAGAACGGCTGTCTTGCCGGTTACCCTCTGCTTGCAATGAAGGTAACTCTTTTCGATGGTTCCTTCCATGATGTGGATTCCAGTGAGATGGCTTTTAAGATTGCCGGCTCTATGGCATTGAAGAAGGGCGCGCTCGAAGCCGATGCAGCCCTGCTCGAGCCGATGATGAAGGTAGAAGTTGTATCCCCCGAAGAGTATATGGGTGATGTGATGGGTGACTTGAGCCGTCGTCGTGGCATGGTACAAGGCATGGAAGACAGTGCGGCAGGCAAGGTAATCAATGCTGAGGTTCCACTGGCTGAAATGTTTGGCTATTCAACTGACCTCCGTTCTGCGACACAGGGGCGTGCTACTTATACGATGGAATTCGATAAGTATGCGGTTGTGCCGAATAATATCGCTGACGGAATTATTAACCAGACGTCTTAATACCGAGACGACTTATCATTGAATTTAGAAATTAAGTATTGAGTGAGGTGCTATTGTGGCGAAGGAAAAATTCGAAAGAAATAAATTACACGTAAACGTAGGTACGATTGGTCACGTTGACCATGGTAAGACTACGTTAACAGCGGCCTTGACCAAGGTTTGCGCGGAAGTATTCGGCACAGGTGAAGTACGTGATTTCGCCCAGATCGATAATGCGCCGGAAGAGAGAGAGCGTGGTATCACAATCGCGACGTCTCACGTTGAATACGATTCCCCTAACCGTCACTACGCACACGTTGACTGTCCAGGTCACGCTGACTACGTAAAGAACATGATTACAGGTGCTGCGCAGATGGACGGCGCTATCCTGGTTTGTTCGGCCGCAGACGGCCCTATGCCACAGACGCGTGAGCACATCCTGTTGTCATTGCAGGTCGGCGTACCTTACATCGTTGTGTTCATGAACAAAGCGGACATGGTTGATGACGAAGAATTGCTTGAATTGGTAGAGATGGAGATCCGTGAGTTATTGGATCAATACGAGTTCCCGGGTGACGACACACCCATCATCATCGGTTCTGCGCTTAAGGCGTTGGAAGGCGATACTTCTGATATCGGTGTGCCATCTGTACAGAAGCTTGTTGAGACACTGGACAGCTACATCCCGGATCCGGTTCGTGACGTTGAGAAGCCATTCTTGATGCCAATCGAAGACGTATTCTCAATCTCCGGTCGCGGTACTGTTGTAACAGGCCGTATTGAGCGTGGAATTGTAAACGTAGGTGATGAATTGGACATCGTTGGTATCAAAGACACACAGAAGACAGTCTGTACTGGTGTTGAGATGTTCCGTAAGTTGCTGGACGAAGGCCGTGCAGGCGAGAACGTTGGTGTTCTGCTGCGTGGTACTAAGCGTGAAGACGTTGAGCGTGGCCAGGTATTGGGTAAGCCGGGCTCAGTAACACCTCATACGAAGTTTGAAGCTGAAGTGTATATCCTGAACAAGGATGAAGGCGGACGCCACACACCATTCTTCAAGGGCTACAGACCGCAGTTTTACTTCCGTACTACGGATGTGACAGGTGCATGTGAGCTGCCAGAAGGCGTTGAGATGGTCATGCCAGGTGACAACGTGAATATGGTTGTGACCCTGATAGCGCCAATCGCGATGGATGAAGGTCTGCGCTTTGCTATCCGAGAGGGTGGACGTACAGTAGGCGCGGGCGTTGTAGCCAAGATCTTCGAGTAAATCTAAAATCGATTATACGAAGCCCAGCTTCCCGAAAGGGACGCTGGCTTCATCGTATGGAAAAGACGCTACACTATTATTGTTCGCTGCAGGCCCAAGAAAACGGGGTTGTTCTCAGTTTGAGCTGAGTTGCTTTTCAGGGTTTCTTTATAGTTCTGCCTGGCCATTGTTCCTAAATGGTGATGTGAGGCCGGCAGTACATCAGAATTCTGGAGCTTGGGTTTTGGCTGAAGGCTCATTCTGCCCTAAAGTCAGAGAAAAAGCGGCGTTCAGGCGGTTATTCCTTGACAGGATTGGGTCAAAACCTTAAGATTCGCATCCCTTATTTAGCTATTAATTAATAGCTAAAAGAGAAACGTTCAATAACTTATTAATATTTAAGTATTTTTTGGAGCTCGAAGTAGATGCAAAATCAGCGAATCAGAATCCGCCTTAAGGCCTTCGATCACCGTCTGATTGATCAATCTACCCAAGAAATTGTTGATACTGCACGTCGCACTGGCGCTCAGGTTCGCGGACCTATCCCACTGCCAACAAATAAGGAACGATTTACTATATTGGTTTCACCGCATGTGAACAAAGATGCGCGAGACCAATATGAAATTCGCACCCACAAGCGATTGCTAGACATCGTTGAGCCAACCGAGAAGACGGTTGATGCCTTGATGAAGCTAGATCTTGCGGCAGGTGTGGAAGTACAAATTAGTTTAGGTTAATCGCTTCCTAGAAAGGATCCGGTTTAATCAGATTAAGTTAAACATAACCAGGCAAAGAGCAATTCAGTCCTCTTTGCCCTTTTTTTAAAGATTTGGCGCACTGATATATCTGCTACCCCTGCGGTAGCGAACATAGTGTAACGCGTCAGCGGCCATAGCGGGTTTAGCCCCTTGCACGATGAGGTCTAATATAATGTCGATTGGTTTAGTCGGTCGAAAAAGCGGTATGACCCGCGTTTTCACTGAAGAGGGTACATCTGTCCCCGTTACGGTTGTGGAAGTCCAGCCTAACCGGGTCACGCAAGTTAAAACTCCCGATGTTGACGGCTATAGCGCTATTCAGGTTACTACTGGATCGCGTCGTGCTTCGCGTGTGACAAAGGGTATGGCTGGTCATTTCGCCAAGGCAAGCACTGAAGCCGGTTCTGGTCTTTGGGAGTTACGCACAGACGAAACTGCCGAGATCGAAATGGGTAGCGAGATCAAGGTTGATCAGTTCGAAGTTGGCCAGATGGTAGACGTAACTGGTACTTCGAAAGGTAAAGGTTTTCAGGGCGGCGTTAAGCGACATAATTTCCAAATGCAGGACGCCACCCACGGTAACTCTCTATCTCACCGTGCTCCTGGCTCTATTGGCCAGTGTCAGACACCAGGTCGAGTATGGAAGGGTAAGAAAATGGCAGGTCAGATGGGTAATGTTAAACATACTACTCAGTCTCTAGAAATCATAAGAGTCGATATGGAAAACAATCTTCTTCTTATTAAAGGTGCACTGCCAGGTGCTACGGGTTCAGATGTAATCGTTCGTCCAGCCGTCAAGACTAAAACTAAGGCTAAGGGGTAAGCAATGGAATTAAATCTTGCATTGCCCGGCAAGAAGACGGGCAAAGAAACAGTTTCACTCTCAGATGAGTCCTTCGGTAAGGAATATAACGAGCCTCTAGTCCATCAGACTGTAGTGACTTATATGGCTGGCGCCAGACAGGGTTCTGTAAAGCAGAAAACTCGATCTGAGGTTCGTGGAGGCGGTCGTAAGCCTTGGCGTCAAAAGGGTACTGGCCGAGCTCGAGCTGGAACCATTCGATCTCCAATCTGGCGCGGCGGCGGTGTTACATTTGCTGCGCGTCCTGCAGATCACACGAAAAAACTAAATAAGAAAATGTATCGCGGCGCGATGCAATGCATTCTGTCTGAGCTCATTCGTCAAGACAGATTGTTTGCTGTTAACGAATTTGCACTGGATTCTCATAAGACGGCGGCACTCGTTAGCAAGCTAAAAGAATTTGAATTAGATAACGTCCTAATTATTTCCGATCAAGTAGAAAAGAATTTGTATCTTGCGGCTCGCAATCTACACAAGGTTGATGTGCTGGATGTTACAGGTATCGATCCTGTTAGCCTGATCGGATTCGATAATGTGATTATTACTGTCTCCGCGTTGAAGAAAGTAGAGGAGATGTTGTCATGAACGTTGAAAGAATCTACTCAGTAATCCTTGGACCACACGTATCTGAAAAGACCACCATTATGGGTGAGCTTAACAATCAGTACGCGTTCAAAGTTTCTACTGATGCAACAAAATCAGAGATCAAGACAGCCGTAGAGACAATATTCAATGTTGTCGTTGCTGACTTGCAAGTGCTGGTGGTTAAAGGAAAGACCAAGCGCACTCCAAAGGGCAAAATTAGACGTCGTTCAGATTGGAAGAAGGCGTATGTCAGACTTGAAGCGGGTCATGAAATTGACTTCGCGGATATAGGCTAAAGGGATAAAGGGGTAAGTCATGCCAGTAGTTAAGTGTAAACCTACTTCACCAGGGCGTCGTTTCGTCGTCAAGGTTGTTCATCCCGATCTGCATAAAGGCGAGCCTTATGCGCCTCTGACTGCCGCAAAATCTAAGTCAGGCGGCAGGAATAACAGAGGTCGAATTACCACGCGTCACATTGGTGGTGGGCACAAACAGAAGTATCGCATCATTGATTTCAAGCGCAACAAAGATGCAATCGAAGCGAAAGTTGAGCGTTTGGAATATGACCCAAACAGATCAGCGAATATTGCCCTGTTACTTTACGCAGACGGCGAGCGCCGTTACATCATCGCTCCTGGCAAGGTAAAAGCCGGCGACGCGGTAATGTCTGGCGAAGAAGCAGCGATCAAAGTTGGTAACTGTTTGCCGCTAAGAAATATACCACTAGGTAGTACAGTACATTGCTGCGAATTGAAGCCTGGCAAGGGTGCGCAGATTGCTCGCAGCGCCGGTACTTCCTTGCAGTTGGTTGCGCGTGAAGGTAACTACGCAACTCTGAGGCTTCGCTCTGGCGAAATGCGTAAGGTGTTGAGTGATTGTCGTGCAACTCTAGGTGAAGTGTCTAACTCAGAGCATTCACTACGCTCACTCGGTAAAGCGGGTGCCAAGCGATGGAGAGGAGTAAGGCCTACAGTTCGTGGTGTTGCCATGAACCCGGTAGATCACCCGCATGGTGGTGGTGAAGGAAGAACATCAGGTGGTCGTCACCCTGTATCACCTTGGGGTACGAAGACTAAAGGTTTTAAAACCAGAACTAATAAGCGTACGAATAACATGATTGTTCGTCGCAGAAATTCAAGCCGCTAAGGCTTCAGTAGAGGTATTCACTAGTGCCACGTTCGTTAAAAAAAGGTCCATTCATCGATCTTCATCTTATGAAGAAAGTGCAGGCCGCATCAGATAGCAATGACAAGCGTCCAATTAAAACTTGGTCACGACGTTCAATGGTTTCACCGGACATGATTGGTCTGACTATCGCTGTCCATAATGGGCGTCAGCACATACCAGTCTTCGTGAATGAGGATATGGTTGGTCATAAGCTGGGTGAGTTCTCAGTAACTCGCACTTATCGCGGTCATACTGCTGATAAGAAGGCTAAGTAACTAGGGGGCTGCAATGGAAGTTTTAGCAAGATTAAAAGGTGCACGTCTCTCCGCTCAAAAAGCGAGACTTGTAGCTGATCAAATTCGCGGCAAGGCAGTTGAAGAAGCCCTGTTGGTGCTGTCCTACAGCCCAAAGAAAGGCGCCGCAATTATTAAGAAAGTGTTGAATTCGGCAATTGCCAATGCGGAGCACAACGAAGGTGCTGACGTAGATGAATTGAAAGTATCAACGATTATGGTTGATGAAGGCATGACAATGAAACGCATTATGCCAAGAGCAAAGGGTCGCGCTGATCGAATTCTTAAGCGTTCATGTCACATAACAATCACAGTCGCAGATAGCTAGGAGTATCGGATGGGTCAAAAAGTACATCCAACTGGAATTCGACTTGGCATAGTCAAGAAGCACACTTCTGTGTGGTATGCCGAGGGTAGAGAATACGCAGACAACTTATTCGTGGATCTTCAGGTTAGAGATTTCATCAAGAAGAAGTTGGCGAGTGCGTCTGTTTCCAGAGTTGAAATAGAGCGTCCTGCACAAACAGCAAAGATCACGATCTACACTGCGCGACCAGGTATCGTGATTGGCAAGAAAGGTGAGGATGTAGAATCTCTTCGCAATGTATTGTCTGCAAAAATGGGTATACCAGTGCAGATCAATATTGAAGAAATTCGCAAGCCTGACTTAGATGCTCAATTAGTAGCAGATGGTGTTGCTTCTCAGTTAGAGCGTCGCGTCATGTTTCGTCGTGCGATGAAGCGTGCTGTGCAGAACGCAATGCGTCAGGGTGCTGAAGGCATTAAGATTCAAGTCGGTGGCCGTTTAGGTGGTGCAGAGATTGCGCGATCTGAGTGGTACAGAGAGGGCCGGGTGCCTCTGCATACATTGAGAGCAGACATCGATTACGCAACGTGTGAAGCAAGTACAACATATGGCTTGATCGGCGTTAAAGTTTGGATATTTAAAGGTGAGGTTTTGGATCTGGACGAGGCGATTGTGCCTGCTGCTCCTGCTAAATCCAACCAGGGGTAAAGAGACGTGTTACAACCAAAGCGTACAAAATTTCGCAAAATGATGAAGGGCCGCAATCGTGGTCTCTCGCATAGAGGTAGCAACGTAGATTTTGGTGAATACGGTTTGAAAGCTGTATCACGTGGAAGATTGACTGCTCGCCAAATCGAAGCTGCTCGTCGAGCAATGACAAGACACGTAAAACGTGGCGGAAAGATTTGGATTCGAGTGTTTCCTGACAAGCCTATTACGCAGAAGCCTCTAGAAGTTAGACAAGGTAAAGGTAAGGGTAACGTTGAGTACTGGGTAGCCCAGATTCAGCCAGGACGAATTATGTTTGAAATGGAAGGTGTAGAGGAAAGCATGGCTAGAGAAGCCTTCGATTTGGCAGCTGCCAAATTGCCTTTCGAAACAGTCTTCGTAAAGCGGACGGTAATGTAATGAAGGCCAGTGAATTGAGAGACAAGTCGGTAGAAGAGCTGCAATCACAACTGCAGGATCTTTATAAAGATCAATTTAACTACCGTATGCAAAATGGTACTGGGCAGTTAGCCCAGGTTCACTTGATTGGTGCTGTTCGCAGGGACATTTCCCGTGTGAAAACCATTATTACCGAAAAACAGAGAAGTGGATCATAGATATGTCGGCTACTGAAAACATTGAGAAAACTGCTAGGACGACCTCCGGTAAGGTAATCAGCAACAAGATGGACAAGTCCATCGTTGTGCTTGTAGAGCGTCGGGTAACACACCCGGTATACGGAAAGATCATTAAGCGATCTACCAAGATTCATGCGCATGACGCAAACAATGAGTGTTTGCCGGGCGATGAAGTAACGATTCAGGAAGTGCGTCCTCTGTCCAAGACTAAGTCTTGGTCTTTGGTGTCAATAGACGAGCGGGCAGCGCAAGTTTAAATTAGATTTAGATTAAGAGTTTGCATTCGATAAGCGGATGCACGGTGGAGCGAATCGATGATTCAAGTGCAGTCTTACTTAGATGTCGCGGATAACAGCGGCGCTAGACGCGTAATGTGTATCAAGGTGTTGGGCGGTTCCCATCGCCGTTACGCTCGCATTGGCGACATTATCAAAGTTACCGTTAAGGAAGCGATTCCGCGGGGTAAAGTGAAGAAGGGCCAGGTATTGACGGCGTTGGTAGTACGCACCAAGAAAGGTGTTCGACGCGGTGATGGTTCACAAATTCGTTTCGACGACAATGCCGCCATTCTGTTGAATGCGCAGCAAGCGCCTATCGGCACCCGTGTTTTCGGTCCCGTAACTAGAGAGCTACGAAACGAAAAATTTATGCGAATTATTTCATTGGCGCCAGAAGTACTTTAGGCGCTGATAGGTTCGATTTTTGCGGCAACGGAATAGAGTTAACGTAAACAAGATAGAGTTATAGAGGCAAGGGCAGGAAATGCGCAAACTTAAACGTGATGATGAAGTGATAGTAATCACTGGCAAAGACAAGGGTAAACGCGGAACTATTTCCCGTCTCGTTGGCGCTGATCGAGTTATGGTTCATGGTGTGAATATGGTTAAACGTCACACTAAGCCGAATCCTAACGCGGGTCAGGCAGGTGGAATTGTTGAGAAAGAGGCAGCGCTTAGTATTTCGAACGTTGCTATTTTTAATCCTGAGACCAACAAGGCAGACCGCGTTGGAATTCAGGTGCTTGAAGACGGTGCTAAGAAGCGTGTCTTTAAGTCAAACGGTCAGGATATAGATTAATAACGGTAGGTTGCCAAGCATGGCTCAGTTAAGAGAGTTTTACAGAAAAGAAGTGGTACCAGTTCTAACCGAGAAATTTGGTTATGACAATCCAATGCGCGTGCCTAAGATTACTAAGGTTGTGCTGAATATGGGTGTTGGTGAGGCATTGACAGACAAGAAGATTCTTGACAATGCTGCCGGCGATTTGACTCAGATCAGTGGCCAGAAAGTAGTAATCACCAAGGCAAGAAAATCAATCGCTGGTTTTAAGGTTCGTGAGGGCTGGCCAGTAGGTTGTAAGGTTACTCTTCGTGGCGAGCGTATGTATGACTTCCTCGAAAGACTGGTTGATATCGCTATCCCGCGTATTAGAGACTTTCGCGGCTTGAATCCTAAGTCTTTCGATGGTCGTGGCAACTATGCCATGGGCGTTACCGAACAAATTATTTTTCCAGAGATCGACTACGACAAGATCGATACTTTGCGTGGACTGGATATTGCTATTACTACTACTGCAGCGAGCGATGACGAAGGTCGTGCGCTGTTGGCAGCGATGCGCTTTCCGTTCAGAGGCTCTGTGCCTGCTGCGGAAAGTGCTAAGGCATCGGCCCCTGCTGAAGAAGTAGTTGAAGAAACACCTGCAGCGGAAGAAGCGCCTGCGACTAATGAGGAAAAGGACTCTTAATAATGGCTAAGACTTCAATGATAGCTAGAGAGAACAAGCGCACTAAGATGGTAGAGCGATTTGCTGCCAAGCGTGCTGCTATTAAAGCTGTTCTCAAAGATGACAACGCTAGTGATGATGAAAAATGGGAAGCCCAGGTCAAGTTGCAGAAGATGCCTCGTGATGCGAGCCCTTCTCGTCAGCGTCGTAGATGTCGAATTACAGGCCGGCCTCACGGTGTGTATCGTAAATTTGGTTTGTGCCGTAATAAGTTGCGCGAAGCAGCAATGCGCGGCGATGTGCCTGGTTTAACCAAGGCCAGCTGGTAGTCGGAGAAGAAACATGAGCATGTCAGATCCAATAGCAGATCTATTAACTCGTATTCGTAATGCGCAGATGGCGAAATTGCCAACGGTTGTGATGCCTTCTTCGAAGATTAAGGTTGCGATCGCAAAAGTATTACAGGACGAAGGTTATATAACCGGTTATAGCGTTAATGAGAACGATGGAAAGCCAACACTCGATATCGAGCTGAAATATTTTCAGGGTAAAGCTGTAATCGAAGAAATTAAGCGAGCAAGCCGTCCAGGCCTGCGAAGCTATAAGGGTAAAGAAGATTTACCGAAAGTTAGAGCCGGTTTGGGCATCTCAATCTTGTCCACAAACAAAGGCCTTATGACTGAGACGCAAGCACGAGCTGCCGGAATTGGTGGTGAGGTTCTTTGCACAGTTTTCTAATTGGTGTTGATACTCGATCTGAAGTCTCGTTAAGAGAAAGCTAAGGTCGTCAATAGAGCAATATTATGTCCAGAGTAGCGAATAGCCCGGTAGAGATACCTAAGGGCGTAGAAACAAACCTTAGCGACACCGAGATATCGGTAAAAGGTAGCAAGGGAAACCTGAGCCTAGTCTTGCACAGCTCAGTAGCTGTTGCGCAGGATGGAGAGATTCTTAACGTCTCCGCTAAAGATGGTTCACGGCAGGCAAATGCCATGGCCGGTACTTTTCGCTCGCTAATCAACAACATGTGCGTTGGTGTTAGCCAAGGCTTTGAAAAGAAATTAGAGCTTCAGGGCGTTGGTTATAGAGCCAAGGCCGAGGGTAAGAAAATAAATATCACTGTTGGATATTCTCACCCGATTAACTATGAACTTCCAGAAGGGGTGAAAGCTGAGACTCCTTCGCAAACAGAAATCGTGATCACCGGGGCTGACAAGCAGCTCGTGGGTCAAGTCGCTGCGGAAATCAGAGATTTTCGTCCACCTGAGCCTTATAAGGGCAAGGGAATTCGCTACGTTGATGAACGTGTATTTAGAAAAGAAGCGAAGAAGAAATAGGGCACAAAACTATGAACGTTAAAAAAGTCGCTCGTATTAGACGAGCAAAGAGAGCCAGAGCAAAGATTAGCGAACTACGCATGAACAGATTGTGTGTATATCGTTCGCCTAGACACATCTATGCGCAAGTAATCGCGCCTACTGGTGACGTAATTTTGGCCTCGGCATCTACTGTTGAAAAAGATGCGCGTGGAGGAAAGACTGGCAATGTCGATGCAGCTGGCAAAGTCGGAAAATTAATCGCTGAACGAGCTAAAGCAGCTGGCATTGAAAAAGTCGCTTTTGATCGTTCAGGTTATGCCTATCACGGCCGCATAAAGGCATTAGCCGAAGCAGCTCGTGAAGGCGGATTAGAATTTTAAGGGTTTTGAACTATGGCATATAGAGACCAGCCTGATAAGAACGAAGAGGGCATGCAGGAAAAACTGATCCAGGTTAACCGCGTAGCAAAAGTGGTTAAGGGTGGTCGGATCTTTGGTTTTACAGCGCTCACTGCAGTTGGTGACGGCAATGGCCGTATCGGCTTTGGTCGCGGCAAGGCTAGAGAAGTCCCTCTGGCGATTCAGAAGGCGATGGAAGCAGCACGCCGCAACATGATTACCGTTAATCTTGACGGCCACACTTTGCAATATCCAATTAAAGCAAAGCACGGTGCCTCCAAGGTTTATATGCAGCCAGCCTCTGAAGGTACAGGCGTAATTGCTGGTGGCGCAATGCGCGCTATCCTGGAATTAGCGGGTGTGCAGAATGTATTGGCTAAATGTTATGGGTCAACTAATCCAGTTAACGTAGTGCGAGCTACGTTTAACGGTCTACGAGACATGCGTTCGCCTGAAGATATTGCCAATAAGCGTGGCAAGTCAGTCGAAGAGATAGTGGGTTAAGAACTAACTGGGTTTAGTAATAGTAGGTTTGAAAATGGCGAAGAAAAATACAGTCAAAGTGACTTTAGTACGTAGCCCAATCGGTACACTTCCGAAGCACAAGCTGTGCTTGAAGGGTCTTGGTCTGCGTCGTATGAACCAATGCGTGGAGGTGGAAGATACCCCATCGGTTCGCGGGATGATTAACAAAGTTAGCTACATGGTCGCCGTAGACTAAGGATATTGTGATGGAACTAAATACATTAAGCCCAGCTCCTGGCAGCCATAAAGCGAAGAAACGCGTAGGTCGTGGTGTCGGCAGTGGCTCTGGTAAGACTAGTGGCAGCGGTCACAAAGGTCAGAAGTCTCGCACCGGCGGTACAGTACGACCAGGTTTTGAAGGCGGTCAAATGCCTTTGCAAATGCGACTGCCCAAGTATGGCTTTAGCTCTCGCATCGCCCGTGTTTCGGCTGAGATTCGCACATCAGAATTAAACAAGCTTGATGCAGACGTTATCACTGTAGAGGTTTTGCGTAAGGCTAATCTAATCACGGCAGGCATTAAGCGCGCGAAGGTGATGCTCTCCGGTGAGGTAACTAAGGCAGTTACTCTTGAAGGCATTGGCGCAACTAAGGGAGCGCGTGCAGCTATCGAAGCTGCCGGTGGCAAGGTCATCGATATCGAGGCCCCTGTTAAAGTTAAGAAGTTAGCGAAGAAAGCTGACAAGCCTGTTGCGGCGGATAATAAGAAGCCTGCTAAAGCAGCAAAGAAAGCTGCAGCGCCTGCGGATGATGCGCCGGCAGCAGAAGAATAGAGCCGATAAGCGGACTAATTAAGAAAAGTAATGGCAACTAAACCAAACATAAATCCAGAAAACATAGGCGCGGGGCTCGGCGAGCTCAAGTCACGCCTGTTGTTCCTATTGTTTGCCATATTCGTCTATCGAGTAGGCACACATATACCTGTTCCTGGAATAGATCCATTACAGTTGGCTTCCTTCTTTTCAGCACAGGAAGGCACCTTCACTGACATGATCAATATGTTCGGTGGCGGGGCGTTAGAGCGAATGAGCATTTTGGCTCTGGGTATCATGCCTTATATTTCAGCCTCGATTATTATGCAGCTGCTTTCTGCTGTGAGCCCACAGCTGGATCAGCTTAAGAAAGAGGGTGAGTCAGGTCGCCGCAAGATTTCACAATACACACGTTATGGTGCTTTGGTTCTGGCAACAGTTCAGGGCACTGGTATGACAGTCGGGTTGCTGGCTCCAATGGCTTATGCCCCCGGTCTGGCATTCAACTTTACAGCGATCGTATCCCTTGTTACTGGTGCGATGTTCCTAATGTGGCTGGGTGAGCAGATTACAGAGAAAGGAATCGGTAACGGTATATCCATGCTGATCTTCGCCGGAATTGTTGCGGGTTTTCCTGCGGCGATAGGCACCTCGTTGACTCAGGCCTATGAAGGCCAGATTAATGGCGTTCTTCTACTAGTCGTTGGATTGATAGCTATCGGCGTTATCGCCTGCATTGTCTATATCGAGCGAGCGCAGCGACGCATAACAGTTAATTATGCGAAGCGCCAGCAAGGCAGGAAGATGTATCAGGCTCAAGCCAGTCATCTTCCCCTCAAGATTAATATGGCGGGTGTTATACCGGCGATTTTCGCCAGCAGTATTTTATTATTCCCTGCCAGTATCGCTAACTGGTTTGGACAGGCTGAAGGTTCGGAGTGGTTACAGGAGCTAGCGTTCCTGATTGGCCCTGGGCAGCCGCTTTACATCATAATATTCAGTGCGATGATTATATTCTTCTGCTTCTTCTATACGGCATTGGTTTTCAATCCTCGTGATGTTGCCGAAAATTTGAAGCGCTCGAGTGCTTTTATTCCAGGCATTCGACCGGGTGAGCAAACCGCGAAGTATATCGACGGCGTAATCACCAGGCTCACTATGTTCGGTGCTGTATACATCACTCTTGTGTGTTTGTTACCGAATTTTATGCAAATGTTTGCCAATGTGCCGTTTAACTTAGGTGGCACGGCGCTGTTGATTTCGGTCGTTGTAACCATGGACTTCTGGTCCCAGGTACAGTCGCACCTAATGTCTCATCAGTATGATTCACTGATGAAGAAGTCGAAGCTAGGTAATTACGGACGTAGCGGTATTTGATATTTCGGTTTGATCTATCTAGATACTGTTAGAAGAACAACGGAGAACGAACATGAAAGTTAGAGCATCTGTTAAGAAAATTTGCCGAAACTGCAAAGTAATTAAGCGTAATGGCTCTGTGCGAGTAATTTGCAAGGCCGAACCAAGACACAAACAACGTCAGGGATAGTCCTGATTTAGACTGAATTCGTAGTTAAGAATAGTAGAGAACGGAGCACCTTTATGGCACGTATTGCCGGAGTCAACATACCCGACAACAAGCATATCGTTATTTCTTTGCGTTATGTTTTTGGAGTCGGTCCAACTACCGCAAGCGCGATTTGTGACAAGACTGGAATCACGCCTTCTACGAAGACTAGTGATCTTAGCCCTGAGCAACTAGACACTATTCGCGCGGAAGTAGCGAACCTCATAACTGAGGGTGATCTGCGACGCGAAGTTTCGATGAATATTAAGCGTCTGATGGATTTAGGTTGTAACCGCGGTATTCGTCATCGTCGTTCCCTACCTGTTCGTGGGCAGCGCACCAAAACAAATGCAAGAACCAGAAAAGGCCCACGTAAGCCTATTCGCAAGTAATTGCCAAATGGGGTCAGAGTAAAAACTCCTTTAAAGTTCAGTGGATATTATAAGTCAGGCGATGAGTTTTTACTCTGACCCCGAATCGAGCGAAATTTAGAGTTAGATGGAATAATTTATGGCTAAGCCAGCAGAGAAGTCGACTAAAAAGAAAACCCGCAATGCCGTTATCGATGGTCTTGCTTTTATTCATGCATCTTTTAATAACACGATCATCACTATTACCGATCGTCAGGGAAATGCATTGAGCTGGGCGACTGCCGGTGGTTCCGGTTTTCGTGGCTCTAGAAAGAGCACGCCCTTCGCGGCACAGGTTGCAGCTGAGAAAGCAGGAAAAGCGGCAATCGAACTTTATGGATTGCAGACTTTGGACGTAAAGGTTAATGGACCTGGTCCTGGTCGTGAATCAGCTGTTAGAGCGTTAAATAATTGCGGTCTTCGAGTCGGAAATATTACAGACGTCACGCCAATTCCACACAATGGTTGTCGACCGCCTAAGAAGCGACGCGTTTAAACGATAAGTAAGCAGAAGCTCTTCTGATACGTGCAAGAGCACAGGAGATAGACTATGGCCCGTTATTTAGGCCCAAAATGTAAGTTGTCCCGCCGCGAAGGAACTGATTTGTTTCTTAAGAGCGGTGTTCGCCCTCTCGATAGCAAGTGTAAGGCTGATACGATTCCAGGCCAGCACGGCGCTCGTCGTGGTCGCTTATCGGATTACGGTGTTCAGCTGCGCGAAAAACAGAAAGTTCGCAGAACTTATGGTGTCCTGGAGAAGCAGTTCCGTGGCTACTATAAAGAAGCGGCGCGATTAAAGGGAGCTACTGGCGAGAACCTTTTGCAGCTCTTGGAATGCCGACTGGATAACGTCGTATATCGTATGGGTTTCGGTTCGACTCGTGCCGAAGCGCGTCAGCTCGTTGCGCATAAATCTATTACAGTAAACGGTGAAGTGGTTAATATTGCTTCTTATCGTGTAGCCGAAGGTGACTCTGTAGCGATTCGCCAGAAAGCCAAGGAACAACTACGTATTAAATCAGCATTGGAACTAGCTTCTCAGCGTAACCCAATCGATTGGATTTCAGTAGATCAGAGCAAACTTGAAGGTCAGTTCACGCGTAAGCCTGAACGCGAAGATCTGCCTGCTGAGATCAATGAGAACCTTATCGTCGAGCTATATTCCAAGTAGTGACAATCACACAAAGGGTGGATTTCATGCAAATTTCATTATCAGATTTTCTAACACCGCAAGTGATACAAGTCGACGAATTCGATTCCTGTCACTCGAAGGTTGTGCTTGAGCCTCTAGAGCGTGGCTTCGGTCATACTCTAGGCAATGCGCTAAGAAGAATCTTGCTTTCTTCTATGCCTGGCTGCGCGGTTGAAGAAGTCGAGATTGATGGTGTCGTACATGAGTACAGCACTATAGAAGGTGTACGCGAAGATGTGATTGAGATTCTTCTCAATTTGAAAGGTGTAGCCATAGTCTTAAATAACAACGATGAGGCAGTTCTCACCCTGAACAAGAAAGGGTCAGGTACAATTACCGCTGGAGACATTGCCGTAGATCACGATGTTGAGATTATTAACCCTGATCATGTTATCGCCAATCTGAATGGGAATGGCGAGTTGAATATGCGCCTTACTGTTCGCAAGGGTAGAGGTTATTCTCCAGCAGATAGTCGTACATCTGACGACGACGAGACACGCAGTGTAGGCAAATTAGTACTAGATGCCTCGTACACACCTGTTATTCGCGTATCGTACTCAGTAGAGAACGCACGTGTAGAACAACGAACAGACCTCGATAAGCTAGTTATAGATTTAGAAACTAACGGTACTATCGATCCGGAAGAAGCGATTCGTCGTGCAGCTACAATTCTGCAGCATCAACTAGCTGTATTTGTTGATCTACAGAGTGAGATTGTTGCTGAGCCAGAGGAGCACGAAGATGAGATCGACCCTATCCTTCTTCGCCCGGTTGATGATCTTGAGCTTACAGTTCGTTCTGCGAACTGCTTAAAAGCGGAAGACATCTATTATATTGGTGATCTTATTCAGCGCACGGAAGTTGAGTTGTTGAAGACACCAAATCTAGGTAAGAAGTCTCTAACAGAGATTAAAGACGTATTGGCTACGCGTGGACTATCACTTGGTCTGCGTCTGGAAAACTGGCCTCCGTCTAGTCTTAAATCTGACGATCGGGCGGCTTAGAATTAATCT
Organism: uncultured Pseudomonadales bacterium; assembly: GCA_905478195.1. Taxonomy (GTDB): domain Bacteria; phylum Pseudomonadota; class Gammaproteobacteria; order Pseudomonadales; family Pseudohongiellaceae; genus UBA9145. The sequence continues at coordinate 43,534 of CAJQHM010000037.1, read as the reverse complement.
AGCCCTTAAGAATAAGGTAACGAGTTATGCGTCATCGACAAAGCGGTCGCCAGCTAAATAGAAATAGTTCGCACCGACAAGCCATGTTCAGAAATATGACTATTTCATTGGTTGAACATGAAATCATTAAGACCACACTGATCAAGGCTAAAGAGCTGAGATCTGTTGCGGAGCCTTTAATTACACTGGCAAAAAATGACAGTGTGGCTAATCGCCGCTTGGCATTTAGTCGCACTCGTAGCAAGGCTACGGTGGGTAAGTTGTTTACTGAGCTCGGTCCACGTTACACGGACCGACCTGGTGGCTACATACGCATTCTCAAGTGCGGTGAGCGTGCAGGCGATAAAGCAACTATGGCTTATGTTGAGCTAGTAGGTCGCCCAAATGCGGAAGCTGACGACACCGAATCAGCGGCGGTAGCTGCAGAGGATTAGCCTGTTAGGTATTCATCGTATTAAGAAAAGCCGAGTTTTTCTCGGCTTTTTTATTGGTTCCAATCTTTAAAAGGCTTTATAGGGGTCAGCAATCAATGAAATCTTTCCATCCCCCAGTACGTACTCTAATGGGACCCGGTCCTTCCGATGTAAACCCACGCATCCTAGAGGCGCTTTCACGCCCTACTATTGGTCATCTCGATCCCGCCTTCATCCAAATGATGGATGAGACGAAGTTGTTGTTGCAGCATGCTTTTAAGACTGGCAACGCACTTACGATGCCAGTATCTGCACCGGGGTCGGCGGGAATGGAAACTGTGTTCACGAACCTGCTCGAGCGTGGAGACAAGGTGGTAATCTGTCAGAACGGGGTGTTCGGTGGGCGCATGAAAGAGAACGTCGAGCGCTGTGGCGCCGAGGCGATTATGGTGGAAGATGCCTGGGGCAGCACTATCGATATCGATAAGGCGGAGCAGGCGTTAACTGATAACCCTGATGCAATGGCCATTGCCTTCGTTCACGCTGAGACTTCTACGGGAGTGCGCTCCGATGTTCAGGCTCTGTGTGGCTTAGCCGCGAAGTATGATTGCCTCTCTATCGTTGATGCAGTGACGTCATTAGGTGGGATCGAGTTAGAAGTAGACGAGTGGGGGATCGATGCTATCTATTCTGGCACGCAGAAGTGTTTGTCTTGTGTCCCCGGTTTGTCTCCTGTGTCTTTTTCCGGGCGTGCAGCGCGGGTAATCCGAGAGCGCAAGACCAAGGTTCAGAGTTGGTTCCTCGATCTGAATTTGGTTATGGGCTACTGGGGCAGCGATGCAAAACGCTCTTATCATCATACGGCGCCAGTAAATTCTCTCTATGCGTTGCACGAATCCTTGCTCATTCTTCAGGAAGAGGGATTGCAGAATGCCTGGAGTCGTCATGCATTGAACCATGAGGCGCTTCTTGCAGGCTTGGAGACTCTGGGCTTGAAATTTATCGTCGACAGGGAATTTCGACTACCACAACTGAACGCCGTCGCTTTCCCGGAATCTATCGACGATGCAAGCGTGCGATCGGTTCTGTTGAATGATTACAACTTAGAAATTGGAGCCGGTCTTGGAGCCTTGGCAGGTTCCGTATGGCGTATCGGGTTGATGGGTTTTGCCAGCAATAAGAGCAACGTGCTTCTGTGTGTTTCGGCGCTTGGTAGTGTATTAGCTGCCCAAGGCATGCCGGTGGATGTCAGTAAAGCGATGGCTGCGGCCGGAGCCGTCTACACAGCATAACCCAACTTGATTGTCGGTCAATTAACAACAGCTCAGGCTTTCCTCTGAGTAGGTGTTCCCTCTATGCAGGCTAGCAAACCCGCGCTAGAAGACTATCTGGTGCTTATATTGCTCTCCGCAATTTGGGGAGCATCCTTTCTCTTCTTACGGGTGAGTTCTCCGGTATTTGGACCCTTCTTTCTTATAGAAATGCGCGTGGCATCTGGTCTATTGGTGTTGTTGCCGCTCTGTATAGCGATGAAGAAGCATCATGAGATAATTGCAAACTGGCGCTCACTCTTCGTGCTTAGCCTCTGCAATATGACGCTGCCATTCTGTCTTTTGGCCTATGCAACTTTAAGTATCGGGGCGGGGTTCGCTTCGATACTCAATGCAACTGTTCCGTTCTTTACAGCTATCCTTGCATTTACTTTCTGGCAGCAAAAGTTATCCCTGACCGCCGTCATGGGTATGCTGCTAGGGTTCTTTGGAGTGGTGCTTTTGATGCTGAGCTACTCAGGGCCTATAACGGCTAACGCACCCCTGAAGGCGATTGCAGCGGGTTTGCTGGGGGCTGTGCTCTACGGCCTTGCAATCAATCTAACTGCCGCACACTTGTACAAGGTAAGTGGTTTGGCGATTACCACCGGCAGTTTACTATTCTCCTCGATCATGCTGCTGCCGTTTGCCTATTGGCAGATGCCTGATGTGTTACCTACGGGTTCAATCTGGTTTAGTGTATTCTCTCTTGGGATTGTCTGCACCGGCTTCGCCTTCGTACTCTTCTATCGTCTCATCTCGCGCATAGGCTCGAATCTCGCCGTTACCAATACCTTCCTCATACCTCTGTTTAGCCTGTTTTGGGGGAACCTCTTTCTTGCGGAAGAAGTCACAACATTCATGTTATTCGCCTGTATGCTGGTGCTCGCCGGAGTGGGCATGACCACTGGAACCTTGGCCAGATTGCTTATTTTCTGCCGAGCTAAATTAATAAGATAAATCCTGATGCAGGGCGTAGACTCAGTGAGAACATCGACTACGCCAAAAACGGCGGAATTGAGTTTTATATCTGTTTAAATAAGCAATAAAAACAGATAGATACACAAATTGTGCAGTTTTCCAAATCCTGCTAGAGTACTTCATTGATCGACCAAAACATTTTCGTCATCCCAATTAGCACGCATCACAGCATCTTCTGCCGCAGTCGTTATTGGCCGGCAGGAGCTGAGGAGCAATAATGCAGAGCGAAGCATTGATTATGATTGAGCCGCCAGTTGGTATGGCTACTCAATCCCCAGGCGCAATGAAGATAGACCTGCAGCCACACCTCCGTTCTCGGATGTCCATGAAGGCCCTGAATACTCAAATACCTCGGTAACTATCGAGCTGAACAATAATACCCGCATCAAGGGTAAGCTCGTGCAGTTCAATGTGGCAACAGAAATAATTAGTATTCTTGAGCCGCGGGCGACCACGCAGACTGATATTGATATGAGCTCCATCAAGTTTCTTCGCCTGGAGAAACCCTATCAGTCGATGTTAGCTAGCAATAACACGGAGGAGAAAATAGAGGGTCTGGATGTTGATACGGCCGCAAGATCGTTCGAGGTCTTCTTTAAGGATAGAACTGAGATCACCGGCAAGACTTATGGCTCGCGTAATGACAAGAATGGAATACATTTTTACGAGCAAACAAAAATTGGCCGCAAGTGGCGCTACTGTACACACCTTTTTGTGTCTAAGACTGCGGTAGAAAGCAATGCTATTGGTGGACAGATCGGTGATTTACTCGTTCAAGAGAAGCAGATGTCTCAGGAGGCGTTAAGTACAGCGCTCGAGGAACAACAGACAGAACGATCGCGTACGATTGGTGAGTACTTAGTTAGTCAGAAGATTGTTGATGCGGACGAGCTAGAAGGCGCTCTGTCCAGGCAGAAGAATATGCCGAACCTGAAACTCGGCGAGATTCTCCTCTCAGAAGATTTGGTTACGGAAGCGCAGCTTGATGAGGCGTTGAAAGAACAGAAGAAGAAACGTAAGAGTGCTCTCGGTGAAATCTTAGTTAATAGCGGCGTAATCGCAAAGGACGAAATTCAGCAGAGCTTAGCGAAGAAATTAGGAATTCCGTTCGTTAATCTGCGCGAATTCATCGTCGAGCCGGAGGTTATTCGAGTCCTGACCGCGGCAATTGCCTTTAAGCATAAAGTCGTTCCCCTCTACGTCTATGAAGGAAAGATTGTTGTCGCCATAGAGAACCCAATGGATTGTCAGGTTACAGACGCGCTCAGCTTAAATATCAACAAATATGTTGAGCCAGTGATGGCGTCTCCGGAAGACATCAATTGGGCACTGCAGTTCTACTATTCCTCGGAAGATATCGAGTCGACCATTGCCGATTTCGACGGTGAAGTAGAGGGGGAGGATGATGACGACTCTTATGACGAAACTCTATTCTCGGCGGCAGAGACTGCTCAGGTTACAGATAACGTTGTGGTGCGTATCGTAAACAAGATAATTGAAGATGCGCATCGCCAGAAAGTGTCAGACATCCATATCGAACCTGGAATGGGTAAACAGAAAGTAGTCGTGCGCTTTCGTAAAGATGGCGTCTTGGCTACTTATTATAAATTTCCAACGAAATATCGAGCCGTATTTGTTTCGAGAATAAAGGTCATGGCTCATTTGGATATTTCCAACAAGAATAAACCCCAAGACGGAAAGATTAACTTTCGGCATTTTGCGCCGATTGATGTTGAGTTACGTGTCGCTACTATTCCCACTGCCGGTGGCATCGAAGACGTGGTAATTCGACTGCTTAGCGGTGGCAAGTGCATGCCTGTCAACGCGATCGGCTTGAGCAGCAATAATCTCGATCGATTGCTAGATGGTGTCTCCAGGCCCTATGGCTTGTTTCTAGTCTGTGGTCCTACCGGCTCGGGTAAGAGTACAACCCTGCATTCAGTTCTAAATTACTTGAATGGAACAGAGCGTAAAATATGGACGGCGGAAGATCCCGTGGAAATAACGCAGCCGGGACTGCGCCAAGTCGAGGTGAACGATAAAGTGGGGATGACCTTCGCCGCTGCGATGCGAGCATTTTTGCGTGCCGATCCAGACATCATCATGGTGGGCGAGATGCGTGACCATGAAATAGCCTCTACGGCGGTCGAGGCCTCACTAACAGGTCACCTGGTATTGTCTACACTACACACCAATAGCGCAGCGGAGAGTATAATCCGCTTGTTGGATATGGATATGGATCCATTCAACTTCGCCGACGCTATGATTGGTGTATTGTCGCAACGTCTAACAAAAACACTGTGTACTTCATGCAAGAAGCCTTATGTGCCAGAGGCGCGCGAACTTGAATTTCTTGCTGCTGAATATTGTAGTGAGGCAATTCCCGACGGTTCGAGATCAGCGGCAACGGATGAGGAAGTTGCTGCTCAAATTGAAGATTGGCGTAAAGATTTTACGCAGAAGGGTGAGTTTACGCTGTATAAGGCGCCGGGTTGTATGGATTGTTTGGATACAGGTTACCGTGGTCGTATGGGTATACACGAACTGCTCATTAATAATTCGGAAATCAAGAAGATGATCTTGCGTAGGGCGCCAGCAGCTGAAATTCACCTCGCTGCAATTAAGGATGGCATGCACACCAGAAAGCAAGATGGTATCGAGAAAATTCTACTGGGCTATACCGACTATACACAGATTCGAACTCTGTAAATTGAAGTAGGGTCGGTCTTGGAAAGATATAGAAAGCCTGCTCATCTGTCGATGGCCAGGCTTTTTTTAGTGGTTAGTCAAACGTTGTTGTGCAGACTAAACGGGCAGGGCGATTGTCTTCAACTCGAAGCATGTCTGTAAGATAAATACCTTAATTACCTCCATTTGCTGATGCCAAAATGGCTGTGAGTCGGAGTGCAGATACGGCAAGCATTTTTGGCTAGACAAGGTAAGCGTTGTTGTCAAGTCACTGTCTCTTGATTCTGAGATGTGTCTTTGAACTGTTTTTTTTGTGCCCGCTTCGGTGGCTGAGAGTTTTCTTTCTGACATAAGAAAATATACTCTATCAACCAGTCATTTAATAATTACATTACTTTTGCAACGTAACCTACTAACGCATGGGGTGGATTCATGGGCGTAACTACCGCTGCAATGGGCGGTAACTTGACCGGCACGGAAGTGTGTTTGAGCCAGGTTCCGGGCTCGGCTGCGATCTCTATCGACAATGAACCTGACGATGGCTTAGGAGCAACGGGTCGTCTGCGGGCTACTATCGGTACTAGTGGTGTTAACACTAGCCCAAGCAACGCAGTGCTCGCGGCGCTTTATTCTGGAGACAACGTTTATACGATCTGTTACAGAATCTAAAACTAGCAGTTAGATAGTTCAAGAGCGAAGACAAAACCCGATCGGCTAAGCCGGTCGGGTTTTTTTGTGCTTTGCTGATATGGGTGAGAGAGCTCGATTAACTGCTTGTAGCAATGTCGTCAGAACCTGCGAGAAAGCTTAAAACCAGCAGTGGCCATATGCCTACATGAACCATGACATCGGCGGTATTGAATACATAGTTCCAGTAGGGAATATGTTGGATATCGATAAAGTCGATCACACTGCCGTAAACAAATCTATCGAGTATGTTGCTGGCGCCGCCACCGACTATGAAACCGAAGCAGATGTATTCGTAGCGCATTATCGATGGGCTAAACCAGAGATAGGCGCTAACGCCCAGCAGAAGCGCGATACTGATCACCGCGAAAATTCCACCCATGCCTTGCAGCATGCCGAACACGCCGCCGTGGTTGCGAATATGGGTGAAGTGAATCAGGCTGTTCAATTCTACGGAGGTATTCTCCGGGATAGTGCTGTTCACCCAGTAGCCAATAAGCTGAGATACGGCTAATACGCCTAGCACTATGCCGGCGAAGCAAAGCATGTTGATGGTTTTCTTCTGTAACTGCATGGTCTCGTTCTAAATACGCTCTATCTAATTTTTGGCGCAGGGCTCGGTTAATCTTCCAGCAAGGCAAACAGCTTACGCAGCCGTATCGCATTTGCGCCAACGTCCCCGGTGCCTACTCGGGATACTGATCTGGCATCGACTACGGTATCGGGCCCCTGACGGGTAATCTTGATCACTATGTCGTCCTTGAAGCGGAACCAGAAGGTAGTGTCTGTTGCCTCGATTCGCCCTGCGGATGCATCGGCTGCAACCAATTCCCAGCCTAGTTCAGAAACGGCATCAACGGCCTTTGTAAATATTGCATCTTCCGATTCGCTGTAGCGCTGTGTGACTAGATCGGGAAAGGCTTTATCGGTCAGTTCGATTAATCGTTTTGGGGTCATATTGTTCGAACCACCATAGACCAGGGTGTTAGGCGCATCGGCACGAAGCGGCACTACCGCGACAAACTCGGGAGGGTTAACTCGGTTCGTGGATATATCGTGTATAGGGGGATAGTTCACACCTTCGCCGGGCCGGAAGCTTTCAGGAATCAGATACGCTACCCATGCCAGCAGTGCGCCGATCGCGGCGAACCCGATGAACTTGCCGGCATTCTTAATGCTAAATAGCTGCCCGCTTAGGACAGTGGCGATGGCCAATGCGGTGCAAGCCCAGGCGACCCACTGTCCGTATTGGTTGGCCGCCCCCAGGAGGGAGAAACCGCGCCGGAAATCCCAGAGGCCTAGCCAGATGCCCGCGGCTGAGGCCAGCGTTAGCAGGCCCAGGCCGAGTCCAGCTATGAGACTAGCCAGCCCGGCAGCCTTTAGTCCACGTCGCGATTTCATGAAGGATGGTTCGCTTAGTTCGGTAGTCATAGTTATTCCCCATTCACTGGCTGGTCAGCATATTGCAAGATACTGGCTACGCTATTGCCATCATTGGCGCTAATGGCAACGATACTGTGGGCGCAATTGTGCATTCGCGGGGGCTCCCATAATTGATCCATACTACGACCTTCGACATGACAAAGATAAGACTTTATCAATGCGCCGTGGCTAACAATCGCGATTTTAGGCGCAGTGCTGGCATTTTTCTTGTGTGTAGTTTCTATGTCGGCAACGGCATCAACGGCGCGTTGCTGCAAGTCGAAGAAACTCTCTGCACCAGCTACCTGAAAGAGATGGGGCTGCTGCCAGAAGTGTTGATGAGACTCGGGCTCTCGCTGTGCGAGGTCCGCGTACAGATGTCCCTCCCAGGGGCCGAGGAAGATTTCCCGCAGTTCATCCAGGTAGCTAATCTCTGTTTCTCCATTGCCAAAGGCATGCTCTGCAGTCTGACGTGTACGCAGACTGCTACTGCAGTAGATTTTGTCGAATTCTATATGTCGAATGCGCTGGCCTAGTTCCTGCGCCTGCTGAATGCCCAGTGCCGTCAGCTGCGATTCGCTCTGCCCCTGAACGCGCCGTTCTCTATTCCAGTCGGTCTCTCCGTGACGAATTAGATGAAGTTCCAAGGTCAATTTTCTTCTTCCTTTCTGTTGTCGTTTGTAGCGGCGTTGGTTCGCGTTCTTGCGACTGAATCCAGCCAGCCGCTATATTGTGTCTCTCGCCAGCTAGCATCCTTAAGCGGCTCGAAGCACTGCTGCAATTGCCACTTCTCAGTAATTTCCTCCAGAGATTTAAAGATTCCTGCCTGCAGGCCTGCGACGTAAGCGGCGCCAAGAGCGGTCGTCTCTGTCAGCTTGGGGCGAAGTACTTCTACGTCGAGCAGGTCAGATAATTTCTGCATAACATAGTCATTATTAGCCATGCCGCCATCGACGCGCAGACTTTCGACGCGGCCTCCATCCGCCTCGATAGCTACGAGTAAATCTTTGCTCTGGTAGCAGACGGAGAGTAGGGCGGCTGTTACTACCTCTATAATTCCGCTGTCTCTGGTTAGCCCAAATATTGCGCCTCTGGCATCCGGATCCCAGTAGGGCGCGCCCAGGCCGGTAAATGCGGGCACGAGATAGACGCTCAGATCATCACTGGCTTTTTCCGCCAATGATTCAGAGTCGCTGGCATGTTGGATGAGCTGCAGGCCATCGCGCACCCATTGCATGGTGGCACCAGCCATGAAGATGCTGCCTTCGACCGCATAACTGACTTTACCACCTAAACGAAAGGCTACGGTGCTAAGCAATCGGTTCTCGGATTTTACGATGTGATCGCCTGTATTCAGCAAGAGAAAGCAGCCAGTGCCGTAGGTGCTCTTAGCCATACCGCTAGTGAAGCAGCACTGGCCAAAGGCGGCTGCCTGCTGGTCTCCGATAATTCCAGTTACCGGAATCGCCTTGCCGAAGAACTCGGCATCACATTCGCCAAAATCGGCTGCACAGTCTTCCACGCTTGGAAGCATCGAGGCAGGTATATCGAATATCGCCAATAGTTCCTCATCCCACTGCTGCGTCTTAATATTGAATAGTTGGGTTCTGGACGCATTGGTGGCATCTGTACGATGGCTGCGCCCCTTGCTCAGATGCCAGAGCAGGAAGCAGTCGACCGTGCCGAAGGCGAGTTCGCTGTTCTCAGCGCGCTGTCTTGCGCCCTTCACATTCTCAAGAATCCAGTTTATCTTGCTGGCAGAGAAGTAGGCGTCGATGAGAAGGCCGGTCTTGTGCTGTATTGTTTCTTCCAGCTGCCGAGCTTTTAACTCCTCGCAGAAGTCGCTGGTTCTTCTATCCTGCCAAACGATTGCGTTGTAGATAGGCAGGCCTGTCTGCCTGTCCCAGACGATAGTGGTTTCCCGTTGATTGGTTATTCCGATGCAGCGAATTTGATTAGCGGAAATAGAAGCCGACTTAATGGCGCTGTGACAACTGGCGATGGTGGATTGCCAAATTTCCATGGCATCGTGTTCTACCCAGCCATTGTTAGGAAATTGCTGAGCAAATTCCTGCTGTCCTACGGAGAGTTTGTTTCCCTCAGAATCGAAGATCAGGGCGCGACTACTCGTGGTGCCCTGATCTATAGCGAGAATGCAATTTTCCATAGCCGAAATCTCTAAAAATGAACCAAGCTAAAATTGATTCCCCTTACTGCTCTAATTAAGTGCGACAGGCGTTTTCTGGGGCCTGCGCGAGGATTGAAGCATAGTAATAGGGGTTCCCCATGTTACACTAACTCCCCAATTCTTGGGCAAGATTAACGCCTTTTTGCAAGGGCAGCTGAGTCAATTAAATCTATGCATGATCTGGTAATAGTCGGTGGCGGTATTAATGGGGCTGGCATAGCAGCCGACGCTGCTGGCCGCGGTTTGGATGTGGTTCTCTGTGAGAAGGGCGACCTTGCCTCGGCAACATCCTCCTGGAGTACTAAGCTGATTCACGGCGGTTTGCGTTATCTCGAGCATTACGAGTTTGGTTTGGTGCGAAAGTCTTTGCAGGAACGAGAACTGCTTACTGCCGCTGCAGCACATATAATTAAGCCCCTCGCTTTCCATATTCCTCAGTTACCTCACTCGCGTAGCTCGTGGATGATTAGGGCTGGCTTGTTCCTGTATGACAATCTGGCCAGACGCAGGCGTTTCCTCAGCTCTAAAGCTATTAAGATCGATCCCGATGGGCCGCTTAACTCAGCAATTACCCATGGCTTCGAGTATTGGGATGCGCAAGTTGACGATTCCCGCCTGGTAGTCATCAATGCCCTGCAGGCGCAGCGCAAAGGAGCGCAGATACTAACGCGGACAGAGTGCATGGACATGCGAGCCACCGATGCGGGTTGGTGCGTTACTCTACATGATCACAGGCGCAACACAGACCGCGAGATCGAGTGCCGAGCTATAGTAAATGCTGCGGGTCCCTGGGTTGCGTCGTTGTCAGCGCAGTTAAGCAAACAGAAGGCCGAACATGATATACGCCTGGTCAAAGGTAGTCATATTGTTGTCCCGCGCATGCATACGGGTTCCCAGGCATTCATGTTGCAGCATCACGATGGCAGGGTAATTTTTGTTATACCCTGGTTGCAAGATTACACATTAATAGGGACGACTGAACAAGAGCATGAAGGAAGTTTGGATCACGTCGAGATATCGAAGGAAGAAATAAACTACTTGCTGTCGATCGTGAACCTCTACTTTAAGAAGTCAATCTTACACTCCGATGTTGTCTACAGTTATTCAGGGGTCCGACCACTTATAGATGAGGAAGAGCAGAACGCAAGCAAAGTGTCTCGCGATTACAACCTGGATCTTAAGACGCAGCCTCATCCTTTGCTCTCGGTCTATGGCGGCAAGGTAACTACCTATCGCGTGCTTGCAGAAGAGGTTCTATCCAAATTAAAAACCGCCTTACCCACGATGGGCCCGGCGTGGACTGCAAATGCAAAATTACCTGGCGGTGACTTCGATTTGCCGGAGCATCTGTTTCAAAAGCTTGTCTTGCAATATTCCTGGTTGGGCCCCGACCTCATTTCGCGCTGGTTGAACAGCTACGGCACGCTAAGTTTCGATATTCTTGGTGACGCGCGAAGCATAGGAGACCTGGGTGTTAAGTTCGGTCACAATCTCTATCAGGCAGAGGTGGACTATCTTTGCAAAGAGGAATGGGCAAGAACAGCGGATGATGTTCTTTGGCGGCGAACCAAGTTAGGTCTTAAGCTCTCTAAAGCGGAACGAGACTCTCTTGCCAACTATATCAACCAGTCGTTGTCTGCCTACTCGCGATGATAAAACCGAATGCTTGAGCTGCGTAATATAAGCTTCCATCAGGGAGACGAGATATTCCTGGATGATGTTTCTCTCTTAATGGAGCGCGGCGAGCTAAATATTTTGCTCGGTCCCACGCTATCGGGGAAGACCACGCTGATGCGTATCATGGCGGGTCTCGACAAACCCAATAGCGGAGAGCTGCTATTCGATGGTGTCTCTGTGTTGGGTATGCCGGTACAGAAGCGCAACGTGGCGATGGTGTATCAGCAGTTTATTAACTACCCATCGCTAACGGTGTTTGAGAATATCGCCTCGCCACTGCGAGTAGCTAGAGTTGAGCAGAATCAGATCGGCATACAGGTGGCGGAGGTGGCTGAGCTGCTGCAGTTAACCCAGATGCTGGATCGCATGCCGGATACACTGTCTGGCGGGCAGCAGCAGAGAGTCGCATTAGCGCGAGCGCTTGTTAAGAAGGCTGACCTGGTGCTGCTCGATGAGCCATTGGCAAATCTTGACTACAAACTGCGTGAGGAGCTGCGTGCCGAGCTTCCGGCTTTATTCGCGGCCATGGGCGCAGTGCTTGTCTATGCGACCACAGAGCCTACCGAGGCCCTTGTGCTAGGCGGGAATACAGTCTGCCTGCATGAGGGAAGAGTCGAACAGTTCGGTCCGACTTTGGATCTGTACCGAACGCCTACCGGCCTGCGTTCGGCGAAAATCTTTTCAGATCCGCCGCTGAATAGCGTAGAGGTGGAGTGTGTGGCGGGCCAATTTATATATGCTAAAAGTCGGCAACCACTCGGAATTAAGATCGAGCAGATACCCGACGGAAGCTACACCTTGGCAGTGCGCCCCCATCATCTTAGTCGTAAGAAAGAGGCTGGTAATGAAATAGAAGTCGAAGGAAATGTATCGGTTACAGAGCTGACTGGCTCCGAGACCTTCGTGCATTTTTCTATGGAGGACAGTCCCTGGGTCGCGCTTCTTCATGACGTACAGGATTTCGCAGTAGCGAGCACGATAAAGTTCTATCTAAAACCACAGCATCTATTTCTGTTCGACAGCCATGGCGTGCTTGTCGAATGGCAATCGGAAATAAATAACTAGACACACAATGGCATCTATCCAACTGCAATCATTGGCACACCGTTATCCATCTGCCCCGGACTACGCGCTGCGTAGCATGCAGCAGACCTGGAGTGACGGCGGCGCCTACGCCTTGCTCGGTCCATCCGGCTGTGGCAAGACGACGTTGTTAAATATTATTTCCGGCTTGCTCAAACCATCGGAAGGCAGAGTTCTGTTCGACGACATCGATGTGACTGACCTGACGACGGAGCAGCGCAATATCGCGCAAGTTTTTCAGTTTCCGGTTGTCTACGACACGATGACAGTCGCCGAAAATCTGGCATTTCCTCTGCACAACAGGGGCATCGCCAAGAATGAGATAGAAAAACGCGTAGCAGACGTACTGCAGATGCTGGACCTGCAGGATCGGGCGAATGATAGAGCGCGCTCGCTGACCGCGGACGATAAACAGAAAATATCCTTAGGTCGGGGGCTGGTCAGAACCGACGTACAGGCGATTCTATTCGACGAGCCGCTGACCGTTATCGATCCGCATCTGAAATGGCAATTGCGCACAGAGTTAAAGAAGATCCACCAGCGTTTTCAACACACCATGATCTATGTGACTCATGATCAGACAGAGGCGCTTACCTTCGCCGACCAGGTGATTGTAATGTACGAAGGAGCAGTCGTGCAGATAGGGACGCCCCAGCAACTCTTCGAGACGCCGGAGCATACCTTTGTTGGCAGGTTTATTGGTTCGCCAGGAATGAACGTCCTCTCCTGCGAGGTCGATGCTAGCGACGCTATATTCGCGGGAAAGAGATTCCCTCTGAGCAAGACAGTCGATGCCTCCGCTTCACGCTTCGAGCTGGGCATTCGACCCGAGCATATTAAACTGTCTGCAGGCGATGGCATGCCACTCACCGTAACCGCGCTGGAAGACGTGGGTCGACACGTTATCGTCCGCGGCGAGATAGAGGGTACCGAGCTTAGCACCCTGGTTAAGGATGGTGACACTATTCCACAGAACCCCCATGTATCCTTCGATTCGGCGCACGTCAATCTCTATGCAGATGACTATAGAGTCGCCAGTGGCAAGGGAGGCTGAGCTAGGTGAGTATCCAAAAAGTTCAGAACAACAAGGCCTGGTTTATGGTATTGCCAGTGCTTATCCTGGTCGCCATCAGTGCGATAATTCCACTGATGACCGTGGTCAACTACTCCGTGCAGGATACTTTTGGCGGCAATGAGTTTTTCTGGGTTGGCACAGAATGGTTTCAGGAGGTGCTCGCCTCGGAGCGATTTCATAATGCTCTACTAAGAACATTAGTGTTTTCAGGCTTGATTCTCGCCATCGAGATTCCCTTGGGAATATTGATTGCACTGGCGATGCCAAAACGCGGTTGGGGTGTGTCCGTATGCCTCGTACTCATGGCTCTGCCACTACTTATCCCGTGGAACGTAGTCGGCACCATATGGCAGGTGTTTGGAAGAGTGGATATAGGCCTGCTGGGTCATGGTCTCGCCAGTCTAGGCATCGACTATAACTACACACAGAATAATCTGGACGCCTGGCTGACGCTAATTCTCATGGATGTCTGGCACTGGACTTCACTGGTTGTGCTGCTGTGTTATTCGGGGCTGGTGTCTATACCCGAAGTCTACTATCAGGCAGCACGCATCGATGGGGCCTCGCGCTGGGCAGTCTTTCGCTTCATTCAGCTGCCAAAGATAAAGCGTGTGTTGCTGATCGCGGTGCTGCTGCGCTTCATGGATTCCTTCATGATCTATACCGAGCCATTTGTTGTGACAGGGGGAGGGCCGGGTAATATCACGAGCTTCCTCTCTATCGACCTCGTGCAGATGGCGGTGGGCCAGTTCGATCTAGGTCCTGCTGCGGCCATGTCACTTATTTATTTTCTCATTATCCTGTTGATCTGCTGGGTGTTCTACACGGTGATGACGAGCTACGACAATGACGAGCAGTCCAGTGGCGGGGGTGCGCAATAATGGCGATCTCTGCTAATAGCATGCTCAAGGTGAAGCGCACCGGCTTGACCGCCTATATAGTGTTCTTGATGTTGCCCCTGTATTGGCTGCTGAACATGAGCTTCAAGACCAATCAGGAGATTCTGTCCACGTTTACGCTGTGGCCGCAGGATTTCACGCTGGACAACTACGTCACTATCTTCACCGATCCCTCCTGGTACAACGGCTACATCAATTCGCTTACCTACGTAGCGATGAACATGGTCATCGCCGTTAGCGTCGCGCTACCGGCGGCCTACGCCTTCTCACGCTATAAGTTCTTGGGAGACAATCACCTGTTCTTCTGGCTGCTCACCAACCGCATGGCGCCACCTGCAGTCTTCGTGCTGCCCTTCTTTCAGCTGTACTCAGCCTTCGGTCTGATCGACACCCACATCGCCGTGGCACTCGCACACTGCCTGTTCAATGTGCCACTGGCAGTCTGGATACTCGAGGGCTTCATGTCCGGTGTGCCGAAAGAGATAGACGAGACAGCCTATATCGATGGCTATTCGTTTCCGCGTTTCTTCGTGAAGATATTTACGCCACTTATCGGTCCGGGAATCGGCGTTGCCGCATTCTTCTGTTTCATGTTTTCCTGGGTCGAGCTTCTCATTGCGCGCACTCTGACCGTTACCGACGCGAAACCTATTAGTGCTGTTATGACTCGTACCGTATCTGCTTCGGGTCTGGATTGGGGTGTGCTCGCTGCTGCGGGTATTCTTACTATTATTCCTGGTGCTTTAGTTATCTATTTTGTGCGGAATCATATAGCCAAGGGTTTCGCTTTGGGTCGTGTCTAGATCTGTTTTCTTTTTCGCCCACAGCGCCGGGGTTCTAAGTCTATTTGCCTAAAAGTCACACAGTCTATGGAATTACCGTGGGATGCTTGCAGTTCTTGAACAGTGTTCTCCCCATACGAGCCGAAGGCTCGTGAGTGATTAGTACCCCGCAGGCCAACGGCCGCATCAGAAAGATGCCTCTACTGATGTCCCCCGATGGCTGATGCGATTCGACGAATATTGGTATAGTCTTGGTCCTATAAGAAAAACTATAAATCTAAAGCCTGCACCCTGGAGCTCGAATTTCTATGAAACTGATTCGCCTTTATTCTCTAGTCCTATTCATCGCCGCGAGTTTCCTTAGTGTGGAGCTAATGGCGCAGGCGCGTTTCTACCCGGCTGCACGCAGCGGTGGAAACTATATGCATAACTTCTACTTTCCGCCTTCGCCTAGTGCCACACCCTGGGCGCCGGACTGGTCTCCGGATGGGCAGTGGATTGCGGTAGCGATGCAGGGGAGTATCTGGAAGGTGGACCCTGATAGCGGTGGCGCCTATGAGCTTACCTATAACGAGGCTTATCACTCCTCACCCGATTGGTCGCCGGATGGGCAATGGATTATCTATACGGCTGACTATGATCATCAGCGCATACAACTCGAGATTTTGAATATCCAGACAGGTGAGTCTCATAGTCTGACCGACGATCAGGCTGTCTATACCGACCCGGTGTTCTCGCCCGATGGCTCTAAGGTTGCCTACGTGTCTACAAATCCCAGCGGCTACTTCAATGTGTACGTTAGGGCGATCTCGGATGGACAATGGGTAGGCGAGCCGATCGCCGTTAGTCGCGATAATGAGTACGGTAGCAATCGACTCTACTTCGGCAGCGGTGATATGCATATCACCCCGGCCTGGTTGCCCGGCGGCAATGAATTGCTGATCGTGTCGAACAGGAATGTGCCGCTAGGCTCGGGCAATGTGCTGCGCGTGCCAGCGGTAGAAGATGGAATCCTGCAGGCAACTACTGTCCTTGCCGAACAGACTTTATATCGCACCAGGCCAGATGTCTCTATAGACGGGCGTCGTTTCGTCTACACATCGACTAGTGGGTCGGCCGATCAATTTAATAATCTCTATGTGCAGCCAACTCAGGGTGGCGAGCCCTACAAGATGACGTTCTTCGAGCACGATGCCTTTCATCCGCGTTGGTCGCCAGACGGTGAGTGGATAGCGTTTATCTCTAACGAGGGCGGACTAGCGCAGTTGCAGTTACTCGAGACCTACGGTGGAAAGCTGGTTCGTGTGCCGATGAGCGAGTTGCATTTCAAACGTCCTATGGGTTATTTAAAGGTGCGTGTCGTCGATGAGGGTGGTGATCTTACTCATAATCGTATTCATCTACAGGCAGCTGACGGTAAGTTCTATACCCCCAACGATGCCTATGCTCGTGCTGGCACGAGAGGAGATCAGATCTTTCACAATGCCGGTGAGTTTACGCTTACGCTTCCCGTGGGTGAGGCCTCGCTGAATGTGGTTAAGGGCTTCGAGTATCTACCCCAGAGCCTTGAGGTAGATATCGCAGAGGGCGCGGTCGCGCAGCTGACCGTCGAGTTGCAACAGATGACCGATATGGGCGCCAAGGGTTGGTACAGCGCCTCGACTCACGTACACGCAAACTACGGTGGCAACCTGCACAACACCCTGGAAAACCTAATGATGATGTCGCGCGCCGAGGACCAGGATCTGGTGCTGGAGCAGGTGGCAAACAAAGACAATCGTATCCTCGACTATCAGTTCTTCGTGCCGGGTGGCGGGCAACATCCGATCTCTGAAAAAGATCAGATCGTGGTAGTAGGTCAGGAGTATCGGCCTCCGTTCTATGGTCACGTTTTCATGTTTGGAATGCGTGAGCACTTGATTTCGCCCTTCGTGACCGGCTACGAGGGGACGGCGGTAGAAAGTCTCTATCCCAGTAATACTGATATGTTTCTCAAGGCGAAGGCTCAGGGAGCAATTACCGGCTATGTCCATCCCTATCTGGGGGAGGCAGACCCGCTGGACGGCAATCTGGGCGGGGGCAAGGGCTTCATGGTCGATGCGGCGCTGGGTACTACCGATGCTCTGGAGTGGTCAGACTCTGCGACCTCGGGTTTCTATCCTCTGTATGCCGTATGGAACAATGGGCTGCGGGTCACTGCAACAGGGGGGGAAGACTCCATATCCTCGCTGCATCGCAGCAAACTGCTTGGCTCCTATCGCACCTATGTCTACACGGGAAATCTGGGCCTTAACATGGATGCCTGGTTTACAGGCTTGAAGCGTGGTCGAGCCTTTGTCAGCTCCGGTCCCCTGTTGGAGATGCAGGTGGGTACGTCTCTACCCGGAGATACTGTTCAATTGCCTCCGGGTGGAGGTGAGGTGACCATTACCGGTCAATTGCGCTCTATTACAGAACTGGAAGAGATTGCGCTGGTTTGCAATGGTGAGTTAGTGCAAACATTTCCGCTGCGAAGAAGTGACAATAGTCTGAATATCGACTTCGAGCATTCTATAGAGCGCAGTGGTTGGTGCCATCTGCGCACGGAGGGTGACTCGGATAAGCGATTTCCTCTGGATGTAGGCTATGCTCAAGCATTTACCAATCCGATCTGGTTTCAGGTAGGCGACGAGCCGATTCGTAATCCACAATCGGTTGACTATGCAATTCGCTGGATCGACAAGCTGCAGGAGCTTGCCGATGCCTGGCCAGGTTGGCGCTCTGAGTCGGAGAAGGCACATGTGTTCGGGCAATTTGAACAGGCACGTCAGGTCTATCGCAGCAAACTCAATTAGAGGCTGTCAGGTCTGGCTCCTTATCGTTGGAGCCAGATTTTTAGTAGGCGAATCCGAAACGGGCGAAGCCTATTGAAACGAATCCATTGAGGTAACCAAGGAAAGCGCAGGGTAAAACTAGTGGTTACCATGCCTGCGAGTATACAAATATAGATGACAGGAAGTGCGCGAGTCATGGTGGCGCTCATTAGTGTCCGAATATTCAAATAATCATGGCCGAGGTAGCGAGCGTTCAGCCCAGTTCACAGCAGGTAGAGAGCCATCAAGCTGTACAGGCCAACCCCCAGTATAAGAAAGTTTACGGTAATGAGAGCAATGACGTCGAGGAGGCAGATAATCGCTTGGGCGAGGCTGCTTTGCCGGGATGTATCGGAGGATCTGTGCCCCGTTGATGCGGCATATAAACAATTGGGGTGAGAGTAAAATTTTGCTAAGCTCACCCTCTTAAAATATCAAGAAAACCGAATAGAAGAAGGATGTGATGGATCTCTCCTGGATGGCCTGGACGCAGCCTACAGCAATATTTTTTGCGGTGATCGCTAGCCTGCTTATCGTAATGTCTGTCTGGGAATATTTCAGTCCCGGTGGCGCTCCCCGTGTTGGCATTCTTCGTTTTGAAACTACGCGGGGAGACAGGCTATTCGTCTCCCTGTTAGGCAGTGCGTTTATCTCCATGGCATGGTTGGCACTAGTCGGCTTGAATCTGTGGTGGGGTCTTGCAGCCTGTGTGGTCTTCGCAGTGCTGGTTTTTTTGTTCGTCTAGGCTACTAATAATTTGTATTGCGTCGCGTCTCGATCGCGGCTGACGTTTACTAGAAGGGGTTTGGCATGATTGCTCGTGATCTACGATTTCCAAAAACGCTGCTTTGTACTGCGGTATTTCTCAGTACCCTAGTGACAAGCTCTGCGGATGTGGAGGATGCGCAGCGGTGGCTTCCCGAGTTTCAGCCCTCTACCCTGACGAGTGAGCAACAGCTAGCAGAGATGCGGTGGTTTATCGATGCAGCCAGGCCCTTCGCCGGCATGGAGATCAAGGTGGTTTCTGAAACCATAACGACTCATGAGTATGAGGCTCAGGTGCTGGCACAGGCGTTTACTGAGATTACCGGAATTCAGGTGACTCACGATCTGATAGGCGAGGGGGACGTTGTCGAAAAGCTGCAGACTCAGATGCAATCCGGTGAAAACATCTACGACGCCTATGTGAACGACTCAGATCTCATCGGTACGCATTTTCGCTATCAGCAGGTCCGTAACTTAACTGACTGGATGGCCGTTGAGGCGAGCGACGTGACATCTCCAACTTTGGATCTGGAAGATTTTATCGGTCTTTCTTTTACTACCGGGCCAGATGGCAAAGTTTATCAGCTGCCCGATCAGCAATTTGCAAATCTCTACTGGTTCCGCTATGACTGGTTCACTGATCCAGACCTCAAGCAACAGTTTGCTGACAAATACGGTTATGAACTGGGTGTTCCAGTAAACTGGTCTGCCTATGAGGACATCGCAGAGTTTTTTAGCAACGATGTGAGCGAGATAGATGGCCAGAAAGTTTATGGCCATATGGATTATGGCAAGAAAGACCCATCTCTGGGCTGGCGCTTCACCGATGCCTGGTTGTCTATGGCCGGAGCGGGTGATAAGGGCAGCCCTAACGGTCTTCCTGTAGATGAATGGGGTCTGCGCGTAGATGGATGCCGGCCTGTAGGCTCTGCAGTTGAACGCGGTGGCGCGACAGATGGCCCTGCCGCCGTCTATTCGGTGACTAAATACGTGGACTGGTTGCAGCGCTATGCGCCACCTGAGGCTGCAGGCATGGTCTTCAGTGAGGCAGGGCCAGTCCCTGCTCAGGGTAATATCGCACAGCAAATTTTCTGGTATACGACGTTTACTGCTGACATGGTAGTGCCGGGTCTGCCGGTGATGAATGACGACGGCACGCCGAAATGGCGTATGGCACCTTCACCTCATGGGGCCTACTGGGAAGAGGGCCAGAAACTGGGCTATCAGGACACGGGTTCATGGACGCTGATGAAGTCGACGCCAGTAGATAGGGCCAAGGCAGCCTGGCTCTATGCGCAGTTTGTTACCTCGAAGACTGTCTCGCTGAAGAAGAGTCATATAGGCCTGACTATTATTCGTGATTCCGATATTCGTCATGAGAGTTTTAGCGAGCGCTCAGTCGAGCTCGGTGGTCTTGTCGAATTCTATAGGTCGCCGGCAAGAGTGCAGTGGACGCCTACGGGAACAAACGTACCTGACTATCCGAGACTCGCTCAACTGTGGTGGCAGAATATTGGTGATGCCTCCTCCGGTGCCAAGACTCCACAGGAGGCGATGACAGCACTTGCCGTAGCGCAAGAGCGCCTGATGCAGAGATTAGAGAGAGCCGGCGTGTTGGGTGAGTGCGGACCAAAACTGAATGAGCCTCAGAGCAGAGAATACTGGCTAAATCAGCCCGGTGCACCAAAGCCGAAGCTGGCGAATGAAAAGCCACAGGGCATTACCGTGGATTACGATGAACTAGTCAGTTCGTGGCAATAGACTGCGGCTGAATAAAACTATAATCAGAATCGTTTGAAGGAGTGCTTCGTATGGGGTCGAGTAAAGGCAAGCTAACGCGGCGAGCATACGCCCTAGTCTCTCTCTTTTTATGCTCGGTACAGGCTGTCGCGCAAGTACCCGCGGCCACAATAAGCGGTCCTATTCCTGCGGATAAGGCTGGGAGTGGAACGCTTAATACCATCTACAGCGCGAGTGCGATTGGGCTTGCGGATGCCGCCTATATAGAAGAAGAGTACTTTATAGAAGGCAGAGCGAATCGCTATAGCAATCCCGAGCTCGAGACGGCAGCCATCATTGACAGTGATCATCGCTATAAGACGCGCCTCGTCGTACGCAGGCCTGAGCCTTCCGCGTTCAATGGCATCGTGGTCGTCGAATGGATCAATGTGACTGGCGGCCCGGACAAAGACATCGACTGGTGGCAGTCGGGTAGCCATTTCATCCGCAATGGCTATGCCTACGTGGTTGTTTCCGCGCAGCAAATGGGCATAGATACCATGAGGGCCTGGAGCGCAGAGCGCTATGGTTCTCTCGACGTGACTCACGACGGCATGGCGACTCAGGATGAGCTCTCCTACGATATTTTTTCGGCAGTAGGCAAGGCCATAAATCGAGTAGGCGAATCCGCCGCAGTCGGTGAAGTGGATATTCTGGCTGGGCTGAAGGCCGAGCAGATTATAGCTACCGGCCATTCCCAATCGGCAAGCCGTCTCGCGACCTATCTTAATAATATACATCCGCTGGAACCTGTCTTCGATGGTGTCATGGTTCACGGCGGTGGCGGTCGTATCCGTGACGACCAGCCGGTCAAGATCTTCAAGATAATGGCAGAGACCGATATGATGCGCCGTGCGGCTAGCCCGCAGCCAGACACCGACACGTTTCGGCAGTGGGAAGTAGCTGGCAGCTCTCATGTGGATGTTCCCTTTGAGATCGAGTACGCCAGAGTTAGAAACTTACGCGAAGGCGTCTCTACCGATAACGTCCAGCCGCGAGATCAGGCCTGTGAGCTGCCACCCTATTCTCGCGTGCCTTTTCGCGATGTAATGAATGCGGCGTTTGAACATTTAGTGGCCTGGGTTCGCGACGACGTACCTCCGCCATCAGCAGATCCGTTGCGGCTAAAACGGATGATGCCTCAGGTGGAGTTTGCCCGTGATGAATACGGCAACGTCCTCGGTGGTATTCGTCTGGCCGAGCATGTTGTCGCCACGGCCAAAAATACAGGTATGAACAGCGGAAGTAATCGCTTCTGTTTTCTCTATGGGTCGCATCAACCCTTCGATCAGGCGACACTGGAGGCGCTGTACCCGACTCATGAAGCCTATGTGCGCGCAGTAAGGGAAGTGGTGGAGGGGAATCTTGCGGACGGCTATATTTTGCCGCTGGCCGCACAGGAAACGATTCGCGAGGCCCAGGCATCGCAGATAGGGCGTTAGTTAGGTGCCTATTTACTGAGTAGAGCGCTCAGTGTCTTAAGCCGCTCAGCCCACTGCTGCTTTATTTCCTCGCCGTAGTATTCGAGGGATTGGTCAATCTGCAGTGAAAGCCTGAGCTTGGTTTTTCCTTCCTGGGGATCGAGAGTCAGGCTTACCTTGCTCTTGTGCGCATTTTTTTTTGCGGTCTCTCTCCAGCTAAAACTCAAACGTTTGGGCCTGTCTATCTGCAGGTATTCTCCGTCATGCAGCACTTCCTTGCCGTTGCGCTTGATAAGGTAGTTGAAGGTGCCACCGGGCCGGACTTCGTTCTGCAGGTCAACCACCTTTTCATTGCCAAGGTGTTCGCCAAACATCCAGTTGCCGACGAAGGTAGGGATTAGCCAGCGATCAAAAATCTTCTCGGCGGGAGAGACGATCGTCCTGCTTAGTGAAACACTGAACGTCTTGAACTTCGGCGCAGGCTTGGAGGCTTCTGCGCTGTCATCTTCGAACATGGAGAGTTGATCTGTAGTCATAGCGTCTTTAGGGCTTTGCGGTCGCCGGCATTAAATGAGCTGGTAGGGCGCTGCGTCTAGAGCTTGTCTTTTGTCCGTAGTTCGCCGCCAGGTAGTCAAGAATAGAGTCTTCGATCTCTGCTTCCAATTCACCCAAGCCCTGGGAATCTTGCATCCATTGAATGCGGCTCTTCCATACCTCTCGGTTGCCAGAGTTTTGCACAATAATTTGACTGGAATGACACTCGGTACAGGTATCGCGGACCAACTGCCAGCCTTCTTCTTGAGCCAATGAGCCTGGTGCACCACTTTCCTGAGCACTTAGGCTGCCTATTGAGCCCAGCAGCGGAATCGAAAGCATGGTTGCCGTCAGCCAAAGTAATTTCGATCTACTATTCATTTTTTCTGTGTCCAATATTACAACAACTTTAGTGCATGAGTTAAACGACTTGTACGGCCACCCTATGACAGGCGTTGTTCAAGTAGCCCCTCGGGTTCCAGCCAGGTACAACCATGGGCTGCGAGCGGCCCTGAAGATCCATGGCGCGAGCCCAGACCTCGTAGTAGCCAGGTTCGGGAAACTGAACCCAGGTTTCCCAATTCTGCCAGGCCAATCTGTTCGCCGCACCTGCCAGCGCAGAAGGCAGCCAGGTGGCTCCGAAGTCGATGGAGATGAATACGCCAGCTACCTGGTTGTCGCCTGCCCAGGCGTGGCCTCGCACTACCATCCTCTCCCTAATATTCTGGGTAATACCCGATTGCGGGAAAGTAATCAGAGACTTCACCGGCATCGACTCGATTACGCGCATGTCCTCGTTCGCTACTCGCGCACCAGGTGCAACTGGAGACCTTGGTACCGAATAGGAAGGCGGAGACATCTTCTCGCCATCGTGAACCTGATTGCGGATATCGATTCGATTTAGCCATTTGCCTGAGACTGAGGCAGGCCAGCCTGCGCAGACTAGCCGCAGTGGATAGCCATTTTGCACAGGTATGTCTTCGCCATTCATAGCCCAGGCGATGAGTGATTCTCTCTCCAGCGCCTTTTCAATAGGCACGCCTCGAGATATGGAGTCCAGACTAGGGTCGCCGCTGAGGTGCGTATCGGCGCCATGGTAGCCAATGTATTCGGCGTCACCGAGTACGCCGCAATAATTAAGCACGTCGCGTAGCCGCACACCGGTGAAGGTAGGGCAGCCAACCGCGCCGGTAGTCCATTGATTGCCGCTCGCGCCCGGTACAAATTCACTACGACCGTTACCGCCACACTCTAACTGTAGCTGCAGAGTAACCGTTTCGAAGCGCTCACGAAGTTCTGCGATGGTAAACGTTGTTGGGTTATCAACAGATTCACCGCCTATCTCTAATTGCCAGGTATCCGCATTAATGTTCTCGGGTGCTACGCCGTTGTTGCGAACGAACATGCGGTTATTCGGTGTGATTTCATCGTCCAATAGGTGTGCGGGAGTCTCCGCGTTTATCGGGCGATCATTGAGTACTATCAGTCCGTCTTTGCCAGGTATCTGCAGGGCGCTGCCCTCAGCGGCGAATGCGGCAGGAATCAGACCCGCTGGCATAAATCGCGAAAAGGGGATAGTCATGCCCAAGGCAGTGCTCATGGCAATGAGCCCACTCTTTTTCAGAAAGCCACGTCGACTGACAGGATTGCTTTCCCGGCCCCATAGCGTTCTATCAGCCGCTATCGGGTCTTTGCTATAGAGCTCATTGATTCCCTGTACTTTTTTTCCTTTCATTCCTTGTACTTGCTTTTTACTCATAAGAGATCTCTCTGTCATTCAGCCTAGGGTGGTTTGGCCCACAATGGTTGGCTATTGTTCCTCGTCTGCTCGTGCACCGGCAAGTACGCCTGGAAGAGAATAGTTGCCTTCGTGACAAGCATATTCATACAGAACATCGTCTGTTAGGTTCATTGGCATCTCTGCCGAGAAGGGCTGGACGAAGGTAGCAGGGTCTTGTGCGGTAAAGCTGTAATTCATCACATTGTCTGAGACGCGTGTGAATCTTTCGGTGATTCTGAAATTTTCGGTTGAATTGCGGAATTTTTGATTGGGGTTAAATTTATCGGTTTCGACTACTAGCGTATCTCCCTCCCAGTGACCAATTGAGTCACCCATCCAGGGGCGAAGGGCATCGGGCAGCGGATCGGCTTCGATGCGAATTATGCGCGCATCATGCACCATCTCTACGAGTATCATCACATATCCAGGTGATTGTACGATCTGATAATGGTTGTTGTACAGGATAGGTAGCATGGGTGGGCCGCTGCTAGAGCCAAATGACATTAAGCAGCGCTCTGCCAGAGGGCGGCTCTCCGGCCCGGCAAAAGGGCCGCGTTGTTCACGCAATTGTGCCTCTGCGCGCAGACGCTCCTCGGCGCTAGCCGTGTAGGCAGGCATGCGTCCATTCGGCGGATCGATTAGCAGCGAGCTGCGAAATTCGCCGTTATAGCGAGCTACCCGAGTGCCATCATCAAACCAGAAGTTGTTATAGCTGTCCGCGAGCTCGATTCTGTCCTTGGCAGGAGCCACTCGATCGGGATCGCTGGGCAGATCTTGCTCGGCGGTGTAGTCGGCCACTGCCTGCTCAAGTTGCAATGCCTCTTCCGAGCTTATTACCAGTTTGTCACCAAATTCTTCGGGCCTGATGAAGGGTGTGATTGTGTTGCTAGTCCACATACCCTGTAAATCGGGAGCACCATCCACCGTTCTGGGCGCCGTATAGCCAGACTCTTGGGCATTGCTGGAAAGAGGCAGCAGCATCAGGGAAGCGGCAACAAGGCTGGAATGTAGCAGTGCTAGCCGCAGTGTGGGCTGTCTGGCAGAGTGAGTCGAATTAGCTGTTATTTTCATTTTTTGCTCTTCATTCGGGCTTGATGAGTGAATTCGAGGCTGTAGCTGATTTGGCCGGTAACGTGACATTGAGGTTATCAAAAATGGTCAGGCAACTCCACGCGATTCCATGGATTTCCGGACATCTGCTCGCCGCTGCTTACAGTGGTTTGGTGAGTTTTAGCAGGAACCGATCTGTACTTCGGTTGAGCCGCGGATCGAAGATGCTGCGGCTATGATCGTCTCTGGGTTCGCGCAGGATCTCGCTGGATTCAACCCCGAATCCAGCCTGCAGTGCCAGTTCGATTGCCTGCTGGATTTCCATGCGGTGCATGTCGCGATTATCTCGACCCGCAACGCCAATATGGTCGGTGATACCAAGAACGCCGCCCGGCTTAAGCAGGGCCTTTAACTGCAATAGCATCTCCAGTGCGCGCTGGGAGTTGGGGTTGTAGTAGTCGTGTAGGGTCTGAGCCACAATCACGAAGTCCAGGGAGTTTTCTGCCAGGCCTATATCTGGCAGCGGTCTAACTATCTGTATGACGTTGTGCAGATTACCTTGTTCGATCTTGGCATTCAGTGCCTCCCCTTGCGTCATGTTCTGTCGGTCTTCTACGAAGCGCAAACCGCGCTCCGTATTCTGTGCATAGACAGTCCCGGTTTCGCCAACTGCCTTGGAGAGTATGAAAGTGTAGTAGCCGCCGGCGGCATAGAGGTCGAGTACCGTCATGCCGGATTCGACGCCGAGAAAATCCAATACCTGTACAGGCTTCCTGGCGCTATCTCTCGCGAAATCGGTGACTTCTCGGTCTGGTCCGTAAAGGGCGAGTTCCAGCGCGCTGGTATCCAGTCCTTGAGAAAGACTCGGTGAGGCAAGGCCTAGTGATAGCATTAGCTGACAAAGCGTTAGTAATAATCTCTTCATCCTGGGGCTCTAATCTCTTGTCTTGTCGTAAGGATAATGAGAATAACAGAATGACGGTATCTCTCTACTGTTTCTATCGATCCTATTCTCGCCTCAACGGTTGCCTCAGCTTAAGCTCCTCGGTCTTTGCTGCACAGGCAGTGTATTGTTGGAGTGCTACAATGCGGAAGTTAACCAGATTAAACACCCAGACTCTGTTCAGGGTAGAAGGCTAGGAGAGAAACTACGATGCGCACTAATCCATTGATCCCAGCGGTGGCTATACCCATCTTCCTTATTTTAACTAGCCTGACTCAGCTTGCCTTGGCGCAGGATGATGCGCGGCCGCGGGCACGAGAGGCGGGTGTCATAGTTGGAGTCTTTCAGCCTGGCGAGTTGAACGCGATTACCGATGTTGAGGGTGTGAGAGTGGGCCATACGACTCTCATCGAAGGTGATGATATTCGCACAGGTGTGACGGCGATAATCCCGGCGCCCGGCAACCTTTATACAAACCCCATTCCTGCCTGGATACACACCGGAAACGGCTATGGCAAAATGGTTGGAGAGACGCAGGTACGAGAGTTCGGTGAAATAGAAACGCCGATTCTCTTAACTTGTACACTTTGCGTATGGAGCGCCGCGAACGCGCTTAAAGAATGGATGTATGAGCAGCCTGGAATGGGAGAGCACACTTTGAATCCTATCGTCGGAGAGACGAATGACAGTCGCGTTAACAATATGTGGGCCGACCCAATTCAGAAAGAGCAGGTCTATTCTGCTTTGGATAATGCGCACAGTGGCCCTGTCGCCGAAGGCAGTGTCGGCGCCGGGACCGGCACTCAGGCCTTCGGCTGGAAAGGGGGTATTGGCAGCAGTTCCCGAGTCTTACCCGATGAGCTGGGTGGCTATACGATAGGTGTATTAGTGCAGACTAATTATGGTGGCGCGCTTTCGATCAATGGCGCTCCTGTAGGGCGAGAACTGGGCAATTATACCTTTCGCGATTTTCTCGAACCGGTTGCGGATTCTGACAAGGAGGATGGCTCGATCATGATGGTCGTGGCAACTGACGCTCCACTGACTGCACGAAATCTAGATCGCGTGGCTCGCAGGGCACTGATGGGGCTGGCGCGAACCGGCTCCTTTGCCAGCAATGGATCTGGTGATTACGTGATCGCCTTCTCGACTCATCCCGATGTGCGTAAACCCAGGATTAGTGATACACCCGTACCGCTTGAAGTTCTGGTAAACGAATCGATGACACCACTGTTTGCAGCTACCGCCGAGGCAACGGAAGAAGCCATATACAACGCGATATTCAAGGCCACTACCGTTAGTAGTTCCCGTGGAGAGCTTCGCGCAATTTCTATAGCAGATCTAATGCGTATTTTGGAAAAATATCAGTCTTTGAATTGGGATCAGTCGATAGGAAGATAGATGCTAGCCTATAGCTCAAGCAATTAGCGGAATCGGGAGAGCTGTGCTAACTAGTGTAGGGTCTAGGCACTGAGCCCAATGCCGCGCGCCATCAGAAGCGCCAACACGGGAATTATTAGCAGAAGAACAAGTTCGAATTTTAGCAGTAATCTAAGATAGGAAGGCACTGCGATGATCTCCTCGTAAGACTTTCGATGCTTGAGAAAGAATGCTGCAGGGACAATCGCGCAAAGTACCATCAGCAGGAACAGACCGAGCTTCGCGTGAAAGATAGGGTTGCCTGAATAAAATTCCGCAGGTTTGCCAACCCATAGCCAGAGTGTCAGCCCTATACTAAATACGAGTAGCGCGCTGATACCGCATACGGCATCCACCTTCGCCAAATTGCGTGCATCTTCGCCACTGATCTGTGGCTTGATGGCCATGTTTTCTACAACGAGCGCTCCCGCAAAACAAAAGATGGCGACAAAGTGCAATAGTCTCAATAGTTCGTAGTACATACTGGCGATGATACTGGATTTAGCGGTTTTGGGCTCATTTTAATGCGACCCAGCGCAAAATCCTGCTATGCTCAGAGCTGCTCATAATAAGAACAAACCAACAAACTGGAGGCACCATGGCTGCTGATATAAGCTCCACACCCGAGACCGATCCACAGAGCCAGGCTCATGTCGAAGCCAGTATGCGCAAGGTCGCATTGACGGCATTGGCGGGAACTAGCATCGAATGGTATGACTTTTTCCTCTACGCAACAGCGGCAGCCTTAGTATTTCCTTCTGCCTTCTTCCCAGATAGTACTCCGACGATAGGTCTCATTCTTTCTTTCGGTACCTTCGCCTTCGGTTTTATAGCGCGCCCTCTGGGCGGCATTCTCTTTGGTCATTTCGGTGATCGAATCGGACGCAAGCGTACACTCGTTGTCGCGTTGATGATGATGGGCGTCGCCTCGACATTGATTGGTCTTCTGCCTACCTTCGCAACTATCGGGGTGGCGGCGCCAATTTTACTGAGCCTGCTTCGATTCACCCAGGGCCTTGCCATAGGCGGACAATGGGGCGGAGCCATGTTGCTGGTCACCGAGAGTGCTCCGGCAGATAAGCGTGGCTACTATGGCGCCTATGCCCAGGCGGGCGCTCCAGCAGGAGTGATCCTGGCCAATGTAGCATTTATGATTATTAGTTATTCGGTATCGGAAGACGCGTTCATGCAGTGGGGTTGGCGTATACCCTTCATCTCCAGTGTCGTGCTGATTTGGATCAGCATGTATGTGCAGCTGCATATGGAGGACACCGATGCCTTTAAGGAACTGCAGGAACTTCAGGCGAAGAAACACGCCGAAGCAGCGGGGCCTGCCGTCGTAAGACGTTCGCCCGTATTAGAGGCAATTGCCAAATACCCGAAGCGGATCGCCTTGGCTGCGGGTGCGTTTCTGTCTATTCAAGTCGCGTTCTATATTTTGATCGGCTTCGTCTTGGCATATGGCACCGACGCAGAGGGTGCGGGGATGACCAGAAATGAAATGTTGTTCGCGGTAATGCTGGCTTCGGTACTTCAAATTCCAGCCCAGTTTCTGGCGGCTTCTTACTCTGATAGAAACGGTCGTCGCGGTATATTCATGCTAGGGGCGATCCTAACTGGCGTGTGGGCATTTGCCTTGTTCCCGCTCATAGATACAGGTAACTTTTGGCTGATTGTAGTTGCGGTAAGCGGCGGCCTAATGTTTCTTGGTATGATGTACGGACCTCAGGCGGCGTTCTTTACCGAACTATTTAGCACCGAAGTTCGATACTCGGGAGCTTCACTGGGGTATCAGGTTGGAGCGATCTTAGGTGGAGCTTTCGCACCCACCATAGCAACCATTCTGTGGACAGAATACGACATCGTGTGGGTGTCAGTCTATATAGCGATCGCATCACTACTGTCGCTGCTTTCCGTTGTGATGTTAACCGAAACCTACAAAACCAGCCTGCATGATACAGACTAAATAGCCCTGTCTGCGCAGGTCGTAATGATTGGCCCTAGTATTCGGCTTCATTAGCTCTCTGCGCTAATGGGGCCGAAGCAATTATCTTGCATCACTTCATAGGTATCGATATGGCTAGAGTTAATTCCCTGCTTCTGCTTACATTATTGTCTTTAAGCCCGCCGGTGCTTGCCGCTCCTCCCAGTGGTCTGGAGCGGGGTATGCCGGAGAATCTGGGTTTCTCATCGCAAAGACTCGCACTGGCACATAAGATGTTATTGCAGCATGTGGAAGATGGGCGCGTCGCGGGTCTCGTCGCGGGGGTAGCTCGCCATGGTGAGGTCGTCTATCTGGAAAGCATGGGCTGGAATAACATCGAGCAAGAAAACCCGATGTTGGAGGACTCGATCTTCCAGATCCGCTCTATGAGTAAGCCGATCACGGCGGTGGCCGCGATGCAGTTGATTGAGCAGGGCAAGATGAATCTGCAAGATCCTGTCTCGAAATTTATTCCCAGTTTCGGAAACGCCCGGGTCTTTATAGATCCCGATGCAGCCGACTTTTCTGAAACTCGCGCAAGTAGCCGGGAGATGACTATAGAAGATTTGCTGCTCAATACGGCAGGCCTCAGCCATAGATTTGGCGCTCTCTATAGGCAGAACGAGGTACGCTCCCGGGGCGATTCCCTGGAGCTATTGGTCGAGAAGGTAGCCGCGGTTCCGCTACTTGGCGATCCGGGTGAACAGTGGGTCTACAGTATTTCTATAACGGTGTTGGGGCGCATAATCGAGATAGTGTCTGGTCAGGACTTTGATGACTACCTGAATGGGCAGGTCTACGGACCACTGCAGATGGATGACACGGCCTTCTATGTGAGTGCGGCAAAAGCGCAGAGATTGGCTCGAGCCTATCGGGTGTCGCCCGAAGACAGAAGCCTGAGTATACTGCCGCCGATGCCCATACCCATCACCCAAGATCCACCGCTGCTAGAAGGAGCGGCGGGTATCGTCAGCACGGTGCCCGATTATCTGCGCTTCCTTCAGGCCTTGCTCAACGGTGGCGAACTCGAAGGGCAGCGAATCCTGGAGCAAGCAACAGTAGAAACGATGACGCGCAATCATATATCGGCTGCGCTAATGCCCTTCGGTACAAATCCGAATAACCCGATGCTCGATCGAGGTTGGGGCTATGGTATGGCCGTGGTGGTAGATGAATCCAAGAGTTCCTATGGCACAACGAACGGTGAGTTTGGCTGGAGTGGTTCGCTGGGTACTTTCTCCTGGGCAGACCCTATCTCTGGCACCAGTGTAGTGATAATGCTGCAAGTCCAGCCGGCGGGCGCTTATTCTATAGCTGAAAAATTTAAGGCGATGGTGTATCAGAGCATGATCGACTAGGGCGACGAGGCGTTCTCATATATGGGTCCGCAGCGTTCCCAGCATCTGTGCAAACCGTTCCAGCACAGACCTTTCCTTGAGGTCGCGAAATTCACCAGCGTCGAAGAAGGTGCCAAAGCAGTCTACACAGGTTTCATATTTTATATGAAACTGGTCTTTGTCGACCATGGGTAGCATAGGCCGGCTACACTTTGGACATTGAATCTTTCGCATATCTCGATAACTCTCACCAACTTGTTTAACGCCAATATCGATAGATTCAGAACCCTTAATTTTGAGTAGGTCATCCTTCTTGAGCACGTCGAACCAGAGCCCTTTGCACCCTGTGCATCTGTCGACTTCAATATCGTTAAAAGAAATCGTTTCAAACTCGGCGCTACATTTAGGACAATTCATGGTCTTTGACTCCCTAGGTTCTCTACAGAGAGTACGTTGAACGACTGCCACAAAGCAATAACATTGATTATAGACGTTTAGGTAGACAGCCCAGAAAGGCAGCTCCTAAAGTGAGAGCATCTGCACTGCTTTCTGGCCGCTGCGCTGGGAGTGAATATCCATTAGATGGCTTCGGTAAGGTGCATTGAGGCTACGTTATCGACTGCCGTTTTCGGGATTTTCCAGACTTGCCAGCAGGGTGCTTTCCAACTATCTGGCCTTATCTTTCTGCTATCTATCTGCTACAGCCGGAGTAAAATAGCGCTGTAATTCCTATCTACAATTTTTCCAAAGAAGACCGTGCCATGAAACTAGCAATACTCTCCTGTAGCCCCGATGCCTACAGCACTCGCCGACTGAAAGAAGCGGCTCAGAGCCGCGATCATGAGGTAAAGATTTTAAATACTCTTAAGTTTGCCATTGATCTGCAAAAAGGCGTTCCAGATATTTACTACCGGCAGCAACCTCTCGCTCATTACGATGCGGTGTTGCCAAGAATAGGTGCCTCGATTACTTACTATGGCACAGCGGTAGTGAGGCAGTTTCAAGAGATGGATGTATTCTGTGCTAACACCGCACACGGCATCACTAATTCTCGCGACAAGCTGCGCAGTCTGCAAATATTAAGTCGCCACCATATTGGTATCCCAAGAACTACGTTCGTGCGTGAGAAGAAAGACGTGATCCCAGCGATAGAGCGCGTGGGTGGGGCACCTGTCGTGATCAAGCTGATCGAGGGTACACAGGGTATCGGAGTGCTGCTCGCTGACACTATGAAACAGGCAGAATCAATTATCGAGCTGCTGCAAAGCCAGAAGCAGAACGTACTCATACAAAAATTTGTGGCTGAGAGTAAAGGCAAGGATATTCGTGCCTTCGTTGTAGGTGACCGAGTAGTTGCTGCTATGCGACGAGTGGCCCAAGGCCAGGAATTCAGAAGTAATGTGCATCGGGGAGGTATCGCCGAAGCCGTTGAGCTTGATGAGCAATATCGGGAGACAGCAGTGAGGGCTGCGCAGATCTTGGGGTTGCAGGTTGCTGGTGTAGATATGCTCGAAGGCAAGGACGGGCCTCAGATCATGGAAGTAAATTCTTCTCCCGGTATTGAGGGGATAGAAACCTGTACGGGCTTGGATATCGCTGGAGCCGTTATTGACTATATTGCCGCTCAGGTAGACTTTCCAGAGATCGATCTTCGCCAACGCTTAACTGTAAGCAAAGGTTATGGTGTTACTGAAATTTATGTGCCAGAGGGATCGAACTTCGTCGGCATTACCATTCGGGATACGAAGCTCTCCGAGATGGACATCAATGTACTCACGCTCTATCGCGGCAATAAGGTAATCCCAAATCCACGCTTAGATCGGGTTCTGGAGCCAGATGACAAGCTGCTCTGCTTCGGTAAACTTGAGTCCATGCGAGGAATGATTCCGAAGAAGACGCGCCAGCGAAGACGGCCGGATGTGCAAGATTTGGTGTCTGAAGAGCTGGGCGGTCAGCAAGACAAGGAACAATAAATAGAGCCTGCGGCGCTGTATGAAAAGTTATTTTATAGCGGCAGGAAGTAGTTTTTGGAAGAGTAATAATTTGAGGTTCAGCCTATGTGGTTAGCAACTAGCTGTGATTTTGAGTTCGAGATTACGGTGCCTACACCCTTTATCCTGATGCTGCGCCCGCGCAGCGGTGCGCAGCAGTGGATTAGCCGCGAGGAATACAAGTTAACGCCTAGTATTCCGGTTACTGAATTTACGGATTATTACGGAAATCTCTGCCAGAGATTGGTAGCCCCACCAGGGCATTTTGCAATTCGTACAGCGGCAGAAGTGATGACTACTGATGTCGTTGATAGAGCGCCAGGTGCTCCGTTTGTTGATATCGACTATCTACCCAACGAGGTGTTGATCTTTTTGCTTCCCAGCAGATATTGTGAGTCCGAAAGCTTTAATCAGATGGCAGTAGAAATTACCGAAGGGAAACTGTTGGGTTATGATCAGGTGGAAGCAATAGAGGACTGGCTGCGAGAGAGGATTAGCTATGTCCCCGGAAGTAGCGACAATCCAATTTCAGCCGTAGAAGTAAATCAGAAGCAGACGGGTGTCTGCCGAGATCTGGCCCACTTGGGCATAGCTTTATGTCGAGCGATTAGCATTCCTGCCCGGCTGGTAGTGGGCTATAACTATGGGCTGGTTCCTATGGACATGCATGCCTGGTTCGAAGCATTTGTGGGTGGGCGCTGGTATGCCTTTGATGCAACACAGGAAAAGATTACAGCGGGATATGTGGCTATCGGGTTTGGCAGAGATGCTGCAGACGTCGCAGTCTACAATCAATTCGGACCCTCTGTTTATCCAATCTCGCAAGTAGTCACCGTGGAGCTTCTTGAAGCGAAGGAGTAAAAGCGGCTTATTTTTGTTTGCCTTTCAGTAGGGCTTTAATCTTGTTGCTGAAAGTGTCGTGCTTCAGGTCAGTAAACTTGCCGGCATCGAGAAATAACCTATCGCGACTGGGGCAGCCTCTATCCATATATGGGTCTGATTAGGATCAACGATCTTGTCCATATCCACATTGCAATGCGGACATTGCATATTTTCCACCTTCTTCGTATTTTTCCAGCATGAAGGATTGAATCAGTAAACCGTAATAACTGCGGCAACGCTTAAGGCTGATATCGTCGCCATGATTCTTGATTTCTAATTCTCCAGTGCGTTCTGGGCAGGCTGTCTTGATCTCCAATAGCGCAAAAACAGCAGAGTAAAGTCATAGTAGTTATAGTTTAAATAGCAAGTGCTACAAACCGGGACTAACGCTAGTTTGATCCAGTCTTCTTGCCTTGGGGCCCGTCAGACAGCGCGAGTAAATAGGGAGCCTCTAGTAGAGCAAGATGCTGGAATAAAAGCAGTTTTACAGTTAATCTTCGCCTACATAAACGGGCGGCATGAGTTCAAATTATGCTAGTAGACGACTCGCAATAATCGCGTATGCAAGTAGAAGAACGGGAAGAAACAACACAGATGAAAGCATTGGGATGGCGCGAATGGGTTCAGCTGCCAGATTTGGTTGATGTTCCGGTTAAAGCAAAGGTTGATACAGGTGCAAAGACTTCCTCCTTACATGCTTTTTTTATCGAGCCTTATACCAGAGATGGAAAGCCCTGGGTAAAATTTTTGTTGCACCCGAATCAGAATGACAATGATATAGAAGTGGAGTGCCATGCTGCCGTTTCTGATAGGCGAGAGGTTTCCGATTCTGGTGGGCATAAAGAAAAACGCTACGTAATCGAATCGTCGATAGTGATAGGTAAAGACGTGTTGATCGCCGAACTAACACTCACCGATAGAGACTTGATGAGCTTTAGAATGTTGCTAGGCCGAAACTTGCTTCGTGGGAGCTTTCTCGTGGATAGTGGCTCATCGTTCCTCATGGGCGGCAACTCCAAGAAAGCCCAGGTAAAAATCTAGCTAGACTATCGCCGGTTCGGTAGAGGGTTTCTCATCGGTTGCAGGGTCCATTTCATCCTGAAACACCTCAACGATCTCTTGCACGCTTTCCGCATCTTTAAATTTTGCGATGTGAAATAGGGCTTCGCCTTCATTGACTAGCGGAATATTCGTGCGCCCGATAATGATTCCCTCACCATTGGCAACTACGGTCTCTTCAGAGGAGCCGAACGGATCGGAGATGATGCCGAGTACCTCATTGTGTTCTACCTTTTCACCCAAGGATTTTGCTGCGCGAAGAATACCACTCTTCGCTGCTCTGACCCAGTAACTGGAACGTGCTACGAAAGGTTCGATGTCCTTTCTGCGGGCCTTTATTTTGGGAATCATCTCTAACTCCCGCATCACAGAGACGACGCCATTGACACCGGCGCGAATGGCAACCTCACTGAAACGCAGCGCTTCGCCAGCCTCATAGACGATAACGGGAATTTTTAACTTCGATGCAGCATCTCGCAGCGTGCCTTCTGCCACGGGTGTATTGACGATAACCGGCGCATTAAATGCCCTGGCCATACGGTCTATTTCCGGATTATCCAATTCGGCGCGTATCTGCGGAAAGTTATCTCGGTGTATCGCTGCCGTATGCAGGTCTATCCCGTGGCTACACTTCGATACGATCTCGGTTAAGAATAGATGCGCCATGCGCGCAGCCAGTGAGCCTTTCTCCGAACCGGGGAAGGATCGATTCAAGTCGCGGCGGTCAGGCAGATAACGTGTCTGTGAGATGAAGCCTAGAATATTGACTACGGGAACGGCAACGATAGTGCCACGAACCTGCTTAAGTGATTTGCGGTTTAAAACACGACGAATGATTTCTACACCATTGATTTCGTCGCCGTGAATAGCGCCAGAAAGAAACAGTATTGGGCCCGGTTTCTTGCCGTGTATAACATACACGGGGCAAGACATGGGATTGTGTGTGTACAGGGCGGGGATGGAAAGTTCGATTGCTTCCTGTGTGCCTGCTTTGATCGAAACGTTACCTATGACGAAGGGTTCTCGCATTCTTTAGTCTCTTCCTCGAGCCTTGCTTCTACCTGTCGCAATACTAATTTTCATAAAGGTGATTATTCCAGTGTCGGCACTGTATGGCTGTTCTCTTCAGCGGCCTCGATAGTGTTTTTGTTGTAAACCAGCGTAAGATTCTCGACTAGTTTTGTGATCACCGCTCCCGGGGTAGTTCGCCGATATCGGATGAGCGTAAATGCAGATCGCGTTGCGGGTAAGGTATTTCGATATTGTGTTCGTGAAATTTGTCCCAGATGCGAAGAAGTAAATCACTTGTTACATTGGCGCGCCCATTCATCGGGTCGTTAATCCAGTAGCGCAATTCTAAATTTACCGAACTGTCCCCGAATTCCTTCATCAGGCAGTTTGGCGCAGGATCGTCTAATATTCGTGGGGTCTCGGCAGCCGCTTCTTTGCAGAGCGCGATAGCTTTATGCACATCAGCTTTGTAGTGTACGCCTACAATCTGTCTTAAGCGCAATAAATTGTGCGAATGAGACCAGTTCTCAACCCTGTTGATAATAAGCTCTTCGTTTGGAATGAGGTGTTCGACCCCGTCGCGAGTAGTTACCGATACATAGCGCGCGGTTAGTGCGTCGACTCGGCCGTAATAGTCCGCCACGACGATTACATCACCCGGCTTTATCGACTTGTCCATCAGTAGAATAAATCCGCTGATGAGATTGGCGAAGATTTTCTGCAGGCCAAAACCGATGCCAACACCTACGGCGCCGCCGACCACGGCGAATGCAGTCAGGTCTACGCCTACTATCGCCAGAGCCATGATAAAGGCAATTGCGCTTAGGGATATGCGCATAAATTTGATCGTCAGGACCTGAATCGAGGGAGAAAGATTGCGGGCAGATTTAAGCTTGCTCTCCGTAATTTGTCCGGCAATCGCCGATAGCCAAAGCAAAATGCCAAGAGTTACCAGCGCCTGCATAATGGTGAGTACCGATATAGTCGCCTGACCGAGAGAGAATGAGACTCCGTCCAGAAAAGCGATGGTGGGGTCTAGAATGCCAAGGATGTTGAGCGCCGCGAGTAGCCATGCACTAATGGCGATGGTGCGGGACCAGAAATGGCTGCTCACTAGAATTGTTGCGCTTTCGATGATTACCCAGGCCGCTAGCAAGCTCGTGGTGATAACTAATGATGTGTTTGTGATTCCCCAGCTTTCAGTGACTAGAACTGATATCCATAGCAGGAGAAGCCAAATCCCCGGGTAGGAGATGTCCCGTGCCGATTGCCATAATCGGTCTAATACAGAGAACCGAGACTCTCTCTCAATAAGAATTTGAAACTGTTTCTGTGGGCGTGTGGCAAGGGGCCGGGCGACGGTTGCTGCTACAAGTATTATTCCCAGACAGATCAGCGTGTCGAGAATAAACACGTCGCTCTGCAGCCATTCCTGAAAACTATCCAGCCAGGTCGCCCAGGTGTCGGGGTTGGTAATCTGATCGATAAGAGGTTCGGTAGTGCTATTCACTATAACCATCCCTTACGTCGAAACAGGATTAACTGCACTATAGCCACTACTGCCATAAACCCCAGTACCAGAAAATAGCTGGGTCTAAAGCTTAGTTCTGGCATATATTCGAAGTTCATCCCATACAGGCCAGCAACGAAGGTTAGCGGCACGAAGATG
Organism: uncultured Pseudomonadales bacterium; assembly: GCA_905478195.1. Classification (GTDB taxonomy): domain Bacteria; phylum Pseudomonadota; class Gammaproteobacteria; order Pseudomonadales; family Pseudohongiellaceae; genus UBA9145. The sequence continues at coordinate 5,853 of CAJQHM010000037.1, read as the reverse complement.
ACGGTGATTACCGTTAATATTTGCATCACTTTGTTTAGTCGATGAGATGAAAGTGCAAGATAACCATCGGATAGATCGGTCAATACATCGTAGTAGAGGCTTGCCAAACTCTGTGAGCGTTCGGCCTGCTCATAGAAATCGACGATTTCATGAGTGAGGCCTTCTCTAAATTTTTCGGGTGGCTCCTCTTTTAAAGATACTGCTATTAGCTTGTGATAATTGGTATTGCGTTTGAAATAGCGCAGACGCGACTTTAACTTCGTAATCTCCGAGAGTAGTTCATCGTTTGGCTTGTCGTACATTTCTGTTTCCAGACTATCCATGCGCGGCTCGAAGTCGATGAGAATTCGTACATAGCGACGACAGAGGTGATTTGCTAATTGCAAGGCGAGTGAGGCTGGCCCCTCGGCCATTAACTCTGGGTTCTTCTCAATCTTTGCGGCTAACCATTCGGCACTTTCTGATATCTTTCGGTGGCGACTTATCAGTATGCGATCTTTCACGAATAGCGAAAGTGGAAAGAATTCGAAATCCAGTGCCTGCTCGGTGTTTTCCAGGTCGCGGAGCATCAGAAATTCGTGTTCTGAATAGCTCTCTATTTTCGGTGGGTGGCGTTTTCTTAAGGCATCCTGAATTGCGAGTTGATGTAGATCGAGACCCTCGAGGATCGACCTTTCCTCTTTTTCTTCGTAATCCAGAAGATCTATCCAAATAAGGGAATCGGGCTGTTCTTTCCATGCTGCAAGCAGTTCGATACCGCCAAACCTAGCGCTCTTAGAATCGGGATCGAAAAGTATGCTTTGCATTTACTGTAGTCCTTACATTAGTGGCCAATTGATGACCAGCTCGCCCAGAAATATATCGGGTGACGCGCCAAAGCAAGTCGCTGACACTATGTCAGCAGCAGCCGCTAGAATCTGCGAAATTAGTGTGGATTGTGATTGAGAATCGGCAAGAATGCTAGAAATAAAAGGGCTCTCAAAGTCTACACAAAGGCCTATAACAGCGAGATGGAGTTGGAGGTCGCGTGCCGAGAGTGAATGGCTGAACTAGTCCCTATTTTCTCACCCAGGCACCAGATGCGTCTTGCAGATACTGCCCAGAAGGCGTGGCTTCGACCGCCTTCTCGAAGGCTAGAGCCGCAACCTGTTCGACGCTAATGCCATTCTGCCTGGCGATCTGTTGGTACAATTCTCTACGTTGCTGATTCACATCTGTGACCATGGCGACTACCTCGGCGGGAGCAGACGCTACAACCAAGCCTACAAAGCCATTGCGGAGCTCCCCGACGAGGCCCTCGGTTTTCGCTTCCTGCAATGTCAGCGCAAACCCGGCGGAGATCATGAGTGTGCAGCAGAGTAAAAGTAGAGCCTTCGATATTGTGTGCTTCATAGCTGATACTCCTCAGAACAATCCGCTATCCAGGGTGAAAATGCCATCCAGTTCCTCTTCAACCTTAACGCGGATTTCATGCTCGATTCTGACATTCAAGTTGATTGTAATGGGTTCATTGGGCACCGCTACCTGAATAGTTGGGGTACATGCGGCGAGGTATAGAAGTACTAGCAATAAGCCGCCGCTGTTGCGCATTGTTTTTAAGTTGCTAGTTATGTGCATGGTCTTCATCCGCTTCAGTCCCATTCATTCTGGGTTCCAGTATATCAGCCAAATATGAATGGCTGCTTAAAATTTGTTGGAGCATCTGACTAGACCGCAAATGAAGCATAGTTATGGCCGCTGCATAAAGCGCTCAAGTTCGTCTGTTATTACCCGGCTTGCTTGCAGGCTCTTGAGCAGGGACGGGATATTGTCCGTAATATTCACATTGAGATTAATTGCCTGGCCATTATTCATATACGGGTTGTATCCCCTAAGTTGTAAGGCTAACAAGAGTTCTCCATCGTCACCGTAGAACACCTCGGTGTTCATGGTCTGATATTGATAGTTCGAGAGTGCTTGATTGACCAGTTGCAAACTCTGGTTACTACTGGGTTGGGAACTTGTTGGGGTATAGCGAATATTGCCTCCCGGGTTTAATGCCCCCACCAGCCCCTTCTCGATGGTAATGTGGTCTCCTGCGACGATAAAAGGCAGATAGCCACTGACAAGTCCGTCGGCATAGACGCCCGGATAATCTGCCAGACCCACAATAGACTCGACATTCAGGTCTGCAAGCACAATGTCCACCTGTTGACGAGTTTCGTTCGGATCATATTGCATCGCGGCTATGCTCAGTGAGCCGCCGAGTACCGCGGTTGTGAAGTCGTCTATCTGCAATTCGCCAGTTAGGCTGTCGAATCGGTATTGCCATGAGATATCTTCGAGCGGTAGACCAAGGTCAAGGCGTTTTAGCGAGGCTCTTGCCGGATTTGTAATCTTCATTCCCAGAGGCGTCGTTGCCTCCGCAAACAGGTCTGTGCTCAAGTCGACGAAGAAATAATCCTGGTAGTAGCCACTTAGCCCATCTAGCTTTAAGGCTATAGGACCGCCAAAGCGCCAGGACTCATCGACTTGTTTGCTCCAGGAGATATTCGCCAGGCCTTCAACCGCGCCGGCGACAATATCGGCATCGAAGTCTTGCAAGGAAAAAAGTGAGCTCAGTGGCGCTGCATCGGAGAAATCATGTGCCGCTATCTGCAGCATGGCATCGCCTGTGTCCCTCAGGAAGAAGTGTTGCAAGCCAACTCCCAAACGCAGGCTTTGGTTTACATCAAGTTCCAGAATTCCAGTAAGAATGTCCTGTTCTAGCTGCACTTTGCCGGCATACGCTGGGCTAATGACATCGGCGTAACTATTGCCTAGCTTCAATTCGCTGCTGCTGAAGTTGAATCCTCCGCTGATGAAATCGCCGACACGCAGCTCAACTTCGTTCAGCTGCAAATTGCTGCTGATGCTAAGACCTGTGCTATCTGTAGACGAATTAATGGCAGGAATCGCTATCTGAACCAGGTCTGCAGCGACGCGCATTTCTTCGTTGGAGTAGTTGAACCGCAGGGCAGCCGACAGGCTTAGCTCCTCGCCGGAATACGCGTCATAGCGCCAGCTGAGCAGATCGCTCTGCCAGTCACTCTGCATGTTACAGCTACTTGGAGATGTGCACTGCAGTGCGGTGTTATCGAACTTGGTTTGGGCATTGATATGGGCATCCTCAAGTGACCAGTTGCCAATGCCAACTAGCGGACTTAGTTCGAACTGAAACTCGCCACTTAAATCAGCAATGCTGCCCATTATGTCTAGCGGTAGCTGCAGTTGCATGTCAGCAGAGCCTAACAGCGACTCTTGGTTCACAAGGAGCTGCGAGTTTGGGCTATCAAGCCTGATGCTGATATTTGCGAAGCTAGGATTTTCGAAGATCTGTCGTACTTCAAAGTTACCCTGCAGCGATAGGCGTCCATTGAGAATGACGGTATCTGCGGGAAGATATTGTGCTAGTTGATCTCGAAAGGATTGAACTGGCAGGGTGCTTGTGAAGGCGACGCGTGTATCCGTGTCGCGAGCTTTCAGGGCGATGTTGGCATCTGCTGCCAACTCACCTGCTAGCAGCACATTGGATACAACTTCCAGGTCTGTGGGGCTGCTGCGCCGAATGTCGAACTCGATAACGGTATCGGGCACTGCGCGCAGTTTGGCTCTGCCTTCGATATGCAGGGGAGGGCTCTGCAGGCCTAGCGCAATTTCATAGTCTTCATTACTGGCAAGTAGGCGCAGCTCTGGCAGGATCAAGGTTTCTACTGGAACTGCATCGAAAGCCTCGAGTAGAGATGCCAGGGTAGTGGACTCCTCTTCTGTTATCGCTTCTGAGGCTGTGGTCCAGCGCAGTTCTATGTGCTCTATGTGAATGGTTTGCATGCGGCCGGCCAGCAACTGCGAGAGTGAGTATTCTGCACGTATTCCCTGCATTCGAATCTCTTGCTCGTCACTAAGCAGAACCAGCTCAGCTAGTTCTGTAGAATTCGGGCCAAGCCGATTGGCCAGCATCGAGGAGATCTCGAAGCCTAGCTCTGCTGCGTTGGATCTGACCAGGGTGCTAAGCACTAGGGAGGGTCGAAAAAGAATAATGCCGAAAGCTATGCTGAAGATGACTAGCAACAGTAACGCGGCTTTGATCAAACGGGACATGGCAGAGTCGTCCTACTGCGTGAGTCTATAGTCTCTCGCTTCGTTACCGTCAACGCAAGTGGCAAGACGTACTGCCATCGACAACGAAAAAGGGGGTTGGGCCGCAGTGGCCCAACCCCCTTTGCTAAGTGCTGACTGTTACTGCGGGGAAGACATGATCATGTTGTGCTGCATATTCATCGCTTCGCGTGCGCGGTTACGCTCAGACTGCATTAGCTCGCCTACCGCCGGGCCACCCTGATTGTATATTCCGCCTCTAAGAGCGAAAAGCAGATAGTCCATCGATGCGGCATTGTTAGTTTCCTTGTCGGTAAAAAACGCTACTGCCTGATCCATTAATTCATCGCGATTATCAACGTTGGGAAATGAGAGAATGTCGGCGATGACTGTCTCAAGAAGGTTCAGATTGTCGAGGATGATCGCCGCCTCAGAAGACTGGCTGTAGAGGTCGGGCGCAATGGCAGGGGCCATGGGCAGCTCGCTGGGAGCAGGGAACATAGTCATGCCGCCTGATGAGCCAACTTTGTTCCAGAATCGCTCTAGCGCGACATCGACACCACCGTTGAACTGGCTATCGAGGCCTTGCAGAATTACGGCTTCAAGGGCGGCCAGTTGCAACCACTGGTGCGTCCATAGAAATCCGCGTAGCAGAGGGAATGCCGACTTGAGGCCATTCGCCTGATCGTGTTCCAGCAGGTAATCGCTTTCCTTTGGCGTGACTGCAACTGAATGCTGAACGTCACTTTGGTAATCCTCAATAGCCTGAGCAACAGCCGCTTGCTTATCGCCTATGGAGTCGTCGATATAGATGCTAAACAGACGCTCTTCAAAACCGCGGCCCCTCTTAAATACTTCCGAGGTGTGACGATTAATTGCCGAGCTGTTTCCAAAAGCTTCTTCCGCAGCCTCATCGCTATGTTTGCCGCGCATTATTTCCAACAGTCTTACACGTGCCTCAACTTCGAGATCATGATAGGGGCCATTGCTCATTCCCATATCCATAGGGCCATCATGACTCATCATGCCTTCAGCCATCATTTCACTCATGGTCATGTTAGAAAGCATGTTGAGATTCATCTGCAACTGATTACGTGCTTCCTGTGTTGCGGGATTGCTATTGATAGCGGCAATTTCTTCCAGGGCTTTGGCCTGAGTTATATCGAAGGCATTGAACAGATCGGCAACTTCTGGATATTGCTCCCTAATATCGTCTGCGGATTGTGCGCTCAGGGAAACAGAAAAGAAGCAAATCGAAATCCCCAGTGCCGAAATGACTAGTCGGCTAAGAGTGGATTGAAATCTGCTCGTTGGTAGGTATTTCATAGCTTCTGGCTCCGATGTTACAGGGTAATAGTTCAGTATAAACCTATCACCAGAGCGCGCCAATGCCGGCGTAGAGCTTTGTTGGTGCCTTGCGGTACTACGGTGAGGGTAGATTTTCTGGTGAGGATGGAGATTCGCTCTGCAGCACTGTGACCGCGGTCTTTAGCGCCTAAATTTAGCTCGAGACTACCTTCCTTGAGAGGGGGTGAAAGTAGAGGGTTTTGTTGTAATAAATTGTGACAGCAAGCTCTGCTGACTGATTAGTCTAGAGCGATCCGGATCTAAGGCTCGCTCGCATATCTATGGGCAGTGAGATTGTAATTCGGGCGCCTCGGCCAGCTTCGTTCGAAGCTAGGATCTTTCCGCAATGCTTCTGGACGAGTCCATGACTAATATATAAGCCCAGACCGG
>CAJQHM010000036.1 GCA_905478195.1 uncultured Pseudomonadales bacterium | reverse complement strand
GAGTAATAGGTGAGACTGCCTCACTGACGATACAGGGTGCCGCGATAATTACTTTCCTGGTTTCTTCCTATATCGTAGTGCTGCTGTGCCCTACCCCGATCGCCATCAATCCAAAATTGCGACGGGATTAGGCACGTTCTATTTGCTATGCATTCAGGTCCAAAACAAAGCGCCCATTAGCGCCCCCACTCAACACCTGAGCTAAACTCGACTCTAATTCAGTGAAGCCGATGTCTACGCAGACGTCTTCAAGCGTATCAAGCTTCCAATCGGCGCCAAGCTTATTCCACAAATTTCTCTTCGTCTCGATTGGCAATTGCACGGAATCGACACCCAGCAGATTGACGCCACGGAGAATGAAAGGAAGTACTGTCGCGGAGAAACTGGTCGACTGCACCAAGCCACAGGCAGCGACACTACCACCGTAGCGAAGAGACTTAATAACATTGCTCAGGGTATCTCCGCCAACCACATCGACCGCTGCAGCCCACTCCTCTTTGAGCATAGGCCTGGAGTTTTCCTCGCCTATCGTATTTCGATCGACAATTTCGCCTGCACCTAACTTAGTCAGCGCCTCATGGGCTTCTTGCTTTCCAGTGCTCGCCGACACGGTAAAGCCAAGCTTGGCAAGCAATGCGACGGCGATCATGCCCACACCGCCACTAGCACCTGTCACAAGCACTTTACCCTGCTCCGGTTGCAGTCCATTAAGAAGTAATTTCTCCACGCACAAGGCAGCGGTAAAACCTGCCGTACCCAGAATCATGCTTTGTTTCTGGCTCAAACCAGCGGGAAGCTTAACAACCCACTGCGCCGGTACCCGAATTAGCTGGCCGAAACCACCGCTGGTATTCATACCAAGGTCATAGCCTATAACCAACACCTCATCCCCCGCACTCAGACTTGCGTCATCACTAGATATAACGGTTCCCGCCGCATCGATGCCTGGCGTGTGTGGATACTGACGCGTCACGCCCTTATTGCCGCTATAGGACAAGGCGTCTTTATAGTTTAACGATGAATAGTTAACTTGAATGAGCGTATCGCCGGCTGGCAAATCGTCTACATGACGATCAACCACCTGCGCGGCAAATTTTCCGTCATCTTCTGTAACTACCAAAGCTTTGAATTGTTGCAATTTTCTATCCGCCTTATCTTATTTGTAATCGAGTTGAGCTTTTGCGCCCGCTCTGTGATCAACAGCTTTTATTGAAAGTGATTATTCGTAGATTTTCCGATCCAGTTTGCAAATAACTTCTCTACGGCGCCCTGAAAGGCGCCGCCAATCTTGTCTTGCAGGGATTTTGGTAGCTCGTATTCGACCTCATAGACATCCGCAGTCTCACAGGCAGAAACTATACACTCATCGCTGGTCTTTATTTCATCGACCATATAGCGCTCCTTCGCCTGCGTACCAACCCACGTTTCACCCGTAGCGATCTTGTCGATATCTACGCTAGGCCTATGGTCTTTTATCCAGGCCTTAAAAATATCGTGCATAGTCTCTACTTCTTCCTGCACCTTGTCTCTTCCCTTCTGCGTGATCTCTCCAAACTGGGTAAGAGTCCGCTTGAATTCACCGGCGCTAATAATCTCGTAATCGATATCGTTCTTCTTTAAAACCCGATGAAAATTGGGCAACTGAACCAATACACCGATAGAGCCGATAATAGCGAAAGGCGCAGATACGAGTCGATCAGCTAGGCAGGCCATCATGTAGCCACCGCTTGCGGCAACTTTATCTACGCAGATAGTGAGTGGTATCTGCTTACTCTTGATTCGCAGTAATTGCGAAGAGGCCAGGCCATAGGCATGCACCATTCCACCGGGGCTCTCCAGACGCAAGACAACCTCGTCACTGGGTTCAGCCAGAGTTAAGACGGCAGTAATCTCTTCGCGCAACGATGTCACTTCGTCTGCGGCTATATTGCCGGTAAAAGTAAGCACATAGACACGTTTCTTCCTCTGTGTTGACTCGCCTGACTCAGAGTCTGTAGCGGCGTCTCCATGCTTCGCCGCTTCTTTGTCTGACTTGGCCCGTTCTTTCGCCTCTAGCTTTGCCTGCTTCTTCTCACTCTTATACACCTGCTTTAATTGCTCCTTTTCGAGCACTGAATGACGCAGAGTATCTTTCAAATCATCATAGTGTTCATTCAGATGAGTGACCTTAATATGCCCTTTTTTGCCAGATTTGCGCTGACGATTTCCACTAGCCGCCACCGCGCCAAGCACGATAACGATAGCCACTACTAGAGTCGCGGCCTTTGCCAAAAACATGCCGTACTGGATCAAATATTCCAAGCGAATTTCTCCTGTTGCGCCCGCTGCCTGTGCATTTTGGCCTATTAGCCAAGTAATTCAAAGCTTAGTCGGTCTGCGTTTTCTTAACTTCATCGATGAACGTGCGGATCAATTTTCCTGCAACGCTAATTTTTTCTGAGGGCACATTGGGTAAAGAATTGATGTCATACCACTTAGCGTCGGCAATCTCTGTCGGTTCCGGGATTATCTCGCCGCTTTCATATTCTGCCAGGAACCCCAGCATCAATTGCGAAGGGAAGGGCCAAGACTGACTGGAAATATAGCGAATATTCTTAACCTTCACGTTTACCTCTTCCATCACCTCGCGATGCACCGTCTGTTCCGGCGTCTCACCAATCTCTATGAACCCGGCGAGACAGCTATAGAAATTGGCGTTGAAACGCGCACTCTTTGCCAGCAGCATCTGATCCCCTTTAGTGATTAGCATAATTACACAGGGACTAATTCGAGGGAAAAAATGCAGTGAGCAGGCATCACAGACTAGGGTTCTCTCGTTCCTATGATGAGTAGTTTCGGTGCCGCAGGTACCGCAGAATCTATGGCTCTTATACCATTCGATCAATTGGCTGGCCCGACCTGCAAGGAGAAATTTTTCTTGATCGGTAAAGAACAGAATGCTTCTCAGAGAGTTGAGCTCGGCTTGTAAATGCTCAGAAATATCTTCTTCCAGGCTGACGGCGATGACAGACGATTCGTCAGTTCGCTCCAGCAGAATCAAATCTGCCGAGTCAGTTAAGTGCTTACTGAGCTGATCAAGATTCCACAGGATGTGCTGGTCCCTTACCAATATCTGGGATGAATAGAACAATATGAAGCTATCCGATGCGCTTAACTGTTCAATGCTAAGAAAGTGTGCTTGTTGAGACATGAATACCCGATGACCGAATGAATGAAGCCGCCTTTTCTATGCTACCCGCCAAAAACCACAGGATCTTGTATTCATTGGAATTTTTAGGCGGGCGCTACGATGGCGCAAGATACTATAGCTTCTATGCGCGGTATTCAAGATAGAGCGTCTAGATAGTTCTCGCTCTTGGCAGTGATGGCTGACACTGTGGCAGTCAGAGGCTTAACCTTAGAATTCGCAAGAAGAAGATTAGTGAGACTGAGCCTCGGCCTCCAATTGCAACCACAGGCAGCCCTCGTCGCTACTCTCAGCAAGATCTTGCAGTCTTTGCTCATGCGCTGCCAGCTCATCGTCCCCTGCCTTTATTACAGCGATCTTCTCGCGCTGAACATTGTGCTTCTTATTGCGACGCCTGCGATTAGAGCCTTCCGATTCGTCTTCACTTAGCAACAAACTGGACTGACCACTGGTCATCACCAAGTAGACATCGGCTAAAATCTCCGCATCGAGCAAAGCGCCGTGAAGCTGTCTCTGGGTATTATCAACACCGTAGCGCTTGCACAGGGCGTCCAGGCTATTGCGCTGGCCTGGATGCTTCTCCCTTGCTAGCAACAGGCTATCCAACACGCCGCAGATATTCGAAATAGCCGTCGCATCGGTTTTGGTAGCTCTAAGCTCATGATCCAGAAATCCGATATCGAACGGCGCGTTGTGAATAACGAGCTCCGAGCCGTCGATAAAAGCCAGAAATTCTTCCTCTATCTGATGAAAGCGCGGTTTGTCACGCAGAAATTGCGAGGTCAGCCCGTGCACTTCGATGGCCGCTGCATCAATCTCCCGGCCCGGATTTAGATAGCAGTGATAATGCCTGCCGGTTAATTTACGGTTGTCGATCTCCACACACCCAATCTCGATGACCCTGTGCCCCTGCGAAGGGTCCAAGCCGGTTGTTTCTGTATCGAGTACTACCTGTCGCATAACTGTCTCTTTTGGTCTTTGATGTTGAGGCTATTAATCCAGCTCATCTATACCTAGATTTGCCAACTGATCCGCTATCTCGTTTTCTACATGGCCGCTGTGCCCTTTTACCCAGCTCCATTCTAATTCATGTTTGACGACTAATTCGTCCAGCTCTTTCCATAGCTCTACATTCAAAACCGGCTTCTTGCTGGCTGTGCGCCAATTCCGCAGCTTCCAATTTGCCATCCACTCGGTGACACCCTTGAGTACGTATTTCGAGTCGGTAGTGATATGAACCTTGCAAGGCTTTGTAAGAGCCTCTAGCCCCTTAATCACAGCGGTAAGCTCCATTCTATTATTGGTGCTCATCGCCTCTCCGCCGTGCAGGGTCTTTTCAACGCCGGCATAACGCAGCAGTACACCCCAGCCTCCGGGACCAGGATTACCTCTACAGGCCCCATCTGTATACATTTCGACTGATTGCATCATAGAACTAGTGGCGACTCTTAGGATTCATGTATTGCCAGGTCTGCGACACCTGATCAATGGAGCTTAATTTTAGCACGAACATTTTCCGTTGCGGGCATCACAGAAGATCGCGGGCGTAGCGGACGCCACCGGGGCACTATGGGGGTTAGCGGCGCAACTTGCTTGATACAGTGAATATAGTAGGCACCGCCGAAAGGGCTGCGGATATTGCTACCAAATTTCTCTAGTTTTGTAGCATGGCGCAATAACCTGGACATCTTTAGCGGCATAAAATGGAGGCCATAGAGAACAGAATCGATGTGCAGGTCTAGCAACTTCAGCCAGTCCGTAACACGTCCTTTAGAGATAAACCGCCCTCTCCAGGGTATATTCTTCTTGCGCTTAAAGATCTTCCAGAAGCCCCAGAAGCTGTAGGGATTAAACCCGATGATGATCATATGTCCTCCCGGGCGCAGCACACGGGTAGCCTCTCGCAACACTCTATGGCTATTAGTCGCAAAATCCAGGGCATGATGAATAACTACAACATCGACGCTGTCAGTGCCCAGAGGTAATTCTTCATTACTTGCCACCGGCCTGGATGAGCCCTGCCTGTAATTGGGAGAAAAGACAATCTTATGCCCAACAGGACTCTGCTCGACTAGTGAGTGCTCCGCGCTGAAACCAAGCTGTAGTATATGGTAGCCGAAGAGCTTCTCCAGCATGGGCTGAACCGCCTCTTTCTCGGCATTCAGGACAGCCTCTCCCTGCGCAGTCCGAAACCAATAAGCAACCTGGCTGGCTAGCAGATCTGCATTCGCCATACCACGCAACAACCGGCGGCGAGTTTCATGCTTAGAAAGTAGGTTCATACTGGCTGGTTTAGGTGATTCCGTGAAATTAGACAGCGAGAGGCCAGTGTAAACTCAATCCGCCGAGAAATTAAGCGATATCCCTCTGAATACGGGGCTTTCACTGGCTGTTTTTGGGCTTGTAATAGCTGGGTTTCCTTATATCATGTGTTTTTTAACAAGACTGTATTCCTATGATCAGCACCATCCACCCAATCCCCGCATTCTCAGACAACTATATATGGGCAATACGAGAAGCTGGCAGCAACAGCATCTGCGTGGTCGACCCAGGAGATGCACATCCTGTCATCGACTATCTCAACAGCAATGACTATCAGCTCTCCGACATTCTCATTACCCATCACCACCCCGATCACACCGGCGGAATTCAGGCTCTCCTGGATTCTTACGACTGTCGAGTAATCGGCCCAGGGTCAAGCGGTATCAAGGGACTAAGCGAAGTAGTAAAAGAAGACGATAGGATCGAGGTTTTTGGACAAACTCTATCCGTTATAGAAGTGCCAGGTCACACTCTAGATCATATTGCCTACTACTGTGAAAAGCAGAAATTACTTTTTTGCGGGGACACTCTCTTCGCTGCAGGATGTGGGCGCCTGTTCGAAGGCACTCCTGCAATGATGAATGAATCACTCAGCAAATTAAGCCGTTTGCCGCAGCAGACCCAGGTGTATTGCACCCACGAATACACTCTCGCTAATCTCAAATTTGCAGCAGCCGCCGACTCTAAAAATATTCTACTGAAAAAGCGCATAGAGGTGGAAGAAGCCAAGAGAGCAATGAACAAACCGACACTTCCATCCAGCATCGAGTTAGAACTAGAGACGAATCCCTTCTTGCGCTGCAATGAAGACGGATTAAAGCAATCAGCCGCGACAAGGCTGGGCAGAGAACCAGCAGACGATGTCGAAGTATTCTCAACACTTCGCTCATGGAAAGATTCATTCTAGTCTATTACTTTCAGAAAAATTCAAACTCACTTACCAGGTCCTTCGAATTGCAGATCGTATGTAAACAGCTCTCCATCGCCCTGCTTCTTTCGTTGCTTGTCGCCTGTCAAAATTTCCCCCAATCAAGTCCTCTGTTGGTTCTAGAACCTGCTGCCGAGCCTCCTAATGCGGAAGCGGTCAATGTCTCCAGAGCCGGCAACACCTCTTCTACTGCTAGAGATGAAGCGATTGTGTCTACCATGGAGTTGGAGAAGAGCTACGACGACCTTTGGGAGAGAGTTCGCGATGGCTTTCAGCTTGGCACCCATTACGATCACCCCAAAGTGGCTAGCTATATCCAGTCATATTCGAAGCAGCAGCGCTACTTCGATCTCATGCAGAAACGCGCCTCACCGTTCTTATTCTCTATAGTCGAAGAAATCGAGAGACGCGGACTGCCCATGGAATTTGCCCTACTCCCGATGGTTGAGAGCACCTACAACCCGAACGCCTACTCGAGAGAGCACGCAGTGGGTCTGTGGCAGTTTGTAGGCGCAACCGGCAAGAGCTTCGGCTTACAGCAAGACTGGTGGTTCGATGGTCGCAGAGACCCTAGGGCCTCAACGATTGCGGCTCTCGATTATATGGAGCAGCTCTACAATCAATTTGACGAAGACTGGCTGCTTGCAATCGCAGCGTACAACACCGGAGATGGGAATTTACGCCGAGCGATTCGGCGTAGTAACGAAGATGAGATTGAATTCTGGAACCTAAATCTGCCAGGCGAGACCAAGGCCCATGTGCCGAAACTCCTAGCCCTGGCAGCGATCATCTCCGATCACAACGCCTGGGAGATCGAGTTACAAAACCTCCCCAATGCACCGGTGTTGCGAGCAGTTGAGATTGGCACGCAGATAGACATTTCACAGGCCGCCACCTTAGCCGAAATCGACTATAAGCAGTTACGCGCATTAAACCCCGGCTACCTGCAGTGGGCTACGCACCCGGATCAGCCGCAACGATTGCTACTGCCCTTCGACAACGCCGAGCTTCTCGAGAATGCGCTAGTCGGTCTCGACAAGCGCGACTTGCTGACCTGGGATCGCTATGAAATAAAACCTGGTGACACCCTGGGCGCAATCGCCGCTAAGTTAAATACACGTGTGGATATATTACAGACCTTCAACTCCCTACCCGGCAGTCGCATAGTAGCCGGCGATTCTTTGCTTATTCCCAGAACAAGCGACCCGCAGCTTCTCGCAACAGCGCGACAGATCGACAGAAACCAGGGACGAGAACGAATTAAGGTACCTAGCGAGTACACCGTGAGAAATGGCGATAATCTCTGGACTATCGCACGGCGCTTCGAGCTTCGCTCCAAAGAGATAGCAACCTGGAATAGGATATCACTAGATGAACTGCTGCAACCTGGGCAGGTCCTGGATTTCCGCTATGCACTGAAAGAGCTGACCGAGGAATCCGAGGTGGACAGCACAGACGATGTCGCGGTCTATATTGTAAGACGAGGAGATAGCATGGATGCAATCGCCAATCGCTTCGGTATTGATCTACAAAATCTATTGCGATGGAATGGACTCAGAGTAAGCGAACTGATTTTCCCTGGGCAGGAGCTTCAAGTTATGCCAGATACAATGATAAACGAGCGACTATGACCGAAAGCATAAGCAACGAAATAACAGAAAAAGAATTCCTCGGGCATCCACGGGGTTTAGTTATCTGTTTTCTTACCGAGATGTGGGAACGCTTCAGCTACTATGGAATGCGCGCCCTGCTTATCTTCTATCTAACCCAGCACTTTCTTTTTTCAGACCAGTCCGCCTCCAGTATCTATGCGGCCTATATCTCATTGGTTTACATAACACCCGTAATTGGAGGTGTAGTCGCAGATCGATACCTAGGCCCCGTGAAGGCGGTGATATTGGGAGCCATTCTGCTCGTGGCCGGGCACATGGGGATGGCAATCGAGGGCTCTCAGGCAGTAGAGATCACTGTAGCGGGCCAGAGAGTCATAGAGAGAGACCCTTTCTATTTACAGGTCTTCTACTTTTCTCTTGGACTTATTATTATGGGAGTCGGATTCTTGAAGGCCAACATCTCTACCCTTGTTGGCTCCATGTATGATCGGCAAGACCCAAGGCGTGACGGGGCCTTTACCCTGTTCTACATGGGCATCAATGCCGGCTCATTCCTCGGCGCCATTATCTGCGGTTTACTATTGCAATATGGCGGTTTCAGTTGGGGTTTTGGCGCTGCCGGCGTCGGCATGCTTTTCGGTCTCTTCGTCTTTTTGAAAGGCTATCATCTATTTGGAAGCGCAGGCGCAGCAAAGGACCCGGTAGCTCTGCAACAGAAAATACTGCTGGGGCTAAGCCGTGAGTCTGTCATCTATGTACTTGCCTTTGTAGGTGTATTGGTATGCTGGCAGTTGATGCAGACACCTCCGCTAGTGGGAGGTTTGGTAGGCGGCACTCTGGTCATCATGACCCTGATTGTTGTTTTCTATGCTTTCACTAAATGCGAGCCCGTAGATAGAAACAGAATGCTAGTCTGTCTATTTCTGATGAGTTATCAAATTATTTTTTGGTCGCTGTGGGAGCAAACTGGCAGCTCACTGAACTTGATGGCCGATCGCAATGTGGATCGCGTCATTCTGGGCATCGAGTTACCCGCTGCAATTTTCCAATCGGTCAATGCGTTCTTTATAATTACGCTGGCGCCTGTTTTCAATATCGCCTGGCTCTATCTGAACAAACGCGGCTGGGAACCGAGCACGCCCACCAAGTTCGCCCTGGCACTTATACAACTAGGCCTCGGTTTTCTGTTCCTGGTATATGGAGCATCTATTGCCACCGACCCAACTCAGATCGCTCTTATCTGGCTAATATTGCTCTATCTTTTGCATACTGCGGCAGAGCTTTGTATATCCCCAGTTGGGCTTTCAATGACGACCAAGCTATCGGTACCAAGCGTCGTTGGTATGATGATGGGCTGCTGGTTTCTTGCCATGGCTGGTGGCAACTATATCTCGGGCACTATCGCTGCGATGACTGGCTCTGACACCATAGCTGGCGAAGTCGTGGACCCCGCCGCGGCCTTGGCTAATTATATGGATGTTTATTACACGGCCGGCATCTACAGTATTGGTATTGGGATATTGGCTTTATTTCTCGTTCCAGTATTGAAACATTTTATGCACGGCATCAAGTAAATCGTCCCTCGATTCTCGTTATATTCAAATATGGGTAATCAATCACAAATACAGTAAAATAGGCCACATACACTATGTGCCAAAACAGGAAATAAGCATGGGCTATCTAACAGGAAAGAAAATATTAATACTTGGTGTTGCCAGCAAGCTATCTATAGCCTCTGGAATCGCCGAAGCCATGCATCGCGAAGGCGCCGAACTCGCCTTTACTTATCAGAATGACAGACTGAAGGATCGGGTTCTGAAGTTTGCCGAATTCTGGGGCTCCGATCTCGTCTACCCATGCGACGTCTGCAATGACGATGAAATTTCAAATTTGTTTACCGAGCTCGGCAAAAGCTGGGACGGACTGGACGGCATCGTGCATTGTCTGGCTTTTGCCCCTGGCAATGAACTCGATGGTAATTTTGTGGATGTAACCACCCGCCAAGGTTTTCTGACTGCCCACGAAATAAGCTCATACAGTTTTGTCGCCCTCGCCCAGGCAGCAAAGTCCATAATGACTGGGAGGAATGGCTCCTTACTCACTCTCAGCTACCTGGGCGCGGTACGAAGCCTGCCTAACTATAATGTCATGGGTTTGGCTAAGGCTAGTCTGGAAGCAAACGTGCGCTATATGGCTGCCAGCTTGGGCCCCGATGGCACGCGTGTTAATGCCATATCTGCAGGTCCAATAAAAACACTCGCTGCAGCCGGCATTAAGAGCTTTAGAAAGATGCTAGAGCACAATGCGAAGCAGACGCCTCTTAGAAGAAATGTCACGATCGATGAGGTGGGAAATGCCGCAAGCTTTCTCTGCTCAGACCTCGCATCAGGCATCAGCGGAGAGATTCTCTACGTAGACGGTGGCTTCAATACCACCGCCATGGGCTCGTTAAATGACCTCGCTACCGAAGAGAAATAGCTATCTATAGAGGCGCTTCGTCGAGGATGCTAGATTCGATATCTGCACTCTGCTGTAAATTGCTCATATAGGCCTGAAAGTCACTATTGCCTAGATCCGAAATCATGGAACTAACCATGTTCTCTCGATCTATCTGAGCCAGGGTTTCGATAGAGCCTGTGTTAATACTATTAAGCTCTACGATTACAGCAGTATCGTTGCTCAATACCAAATTACCATATGCCGGCGTATCTGCTTCCGGCAGAGACATGGCAAAGACACGGCTTAGTATTTCTCTATTAACGCTAGCGTCAACTCTTGCAGAACCCTGCTCTGTCAGCCACTCAAGCTCATTATCCGCGAGAAGCTGTTCTATCGAGTCGCCATTTTCTATTGCAGTCAGTATTTGGTCACTCAAATCCTGAACAGCTTGTCGCTCCATCTCTGTTCTTAGAATCACAGCAATTTCAGGCTCCACCTCTTCCAACGGAAGAATAGTCGCCTCGGTAAACTCTAAAACATTCATTACTACAGCCTGCGAGGGATTTAGCTCAATTACTTCACTGTTATTCCCCTCAAGTAAAACCTCTTCTGAGAAGGCCGCAGCTATCAATGCCTGATTCGAGAAGATGCCAGTGCCTCCAGTTCGACCGAAAGCGCCGCTAATTAGCACGTTCATGTCGAGTTCTTCGGAGATTGTTTGCAGATCACCTGTCTCAAACGCCAAGTTTGATAGGTCTTCCAGTCGCTCGGCATAGATTAATTCGATTTCCGAACTCTTTAATTCGCGCTCTATACGCTCAGCTACTTCCTCATAGCTCTGGAATACGTTCTCTGAATCTTCGGTAAGCATTACTATGTGGACACCAAACTCGGTGACTACAGGGCCAGAGATTTCGTTCAGCGCCAGCACTTCCAGGGCTTCTTCAATCGCTTCCGGAAAAGCTGAGCCATCTGTATAGCCTATATCTCCGCCATCCTCAGCTGAAATTGTGTCCGTTGACATATCCAGGGCCACCGCACCAAAATCCTCGCCTGCGTCGAGTCGCTGTTTCGCCGTAGCGGCTAGCTCCAATGCCTGCGCCTCTGTGAAGTCGCCACCGACCTCGAATAAAATGTGGGATGCACGCTTCTCAGCAGAGCCTTCGAATGCCTCTCTTTCTGTTTCGTATTGAGCACGGATTAGCGCCTCATCGAGCTCTATTTCTTCAGTGATCGCGTTCTTATCGAGCATCACGTAACGCACGGAAACAGTCTCTGGCTGAGTAAAATTCTCTTGATTATCATCATAGTACGCTTGTATTTCCGCATCGGTAATCGCCGTTCCCAACGTCCTGGTACCGAGAGGAATTGAGAGATAACGAAAATCGCGGGTTTGAGCAGACAAGCCGGCGATTCGTTCCAGCTCAACGTCGGTAACAAATGCCGAGCTGCTATAGGCATTAGCTAGCTGCGAGAGCAGCATCTGCTGCTTTAAGGTTTCCCTATACAGAGGCACGCTAAACCCCTGACTGGCCATTGTTCGTATTGCAAAATCGGAATCGAAAGTGCCGTTAATTTGAAACTGGGAGTTCTCGATTATCGATCTATCTATTCTATTGTTGGAAATTGTCATCGCAGAATTCTGCGCTGACTGGCGTAACAATACCTCCTCTACAATTTGCGACAAAGCGATTTGCTCTAGCAATCCCTGATCCAGAGAATCGACGCTGCCACCAATGGAATTCAGCAGATTCTGCGTGCTTAATTGCAATTGCGCTTCGGTAATTTCCTCACCATTGATCTCGGCAATAGGCGGTGAAGTCGTGAAACCACTCATGATTGAATCTACCCCGAAAAGAGCAAAAATGGCCACGATAAATCCAATGATGACTTTCGCTACCACGCCCTGAGAGTTGTCACGGATATCTTGCAGCATAGTTGTTCCTAATTTCTGCTAAATCGCAGTTTTGCCTATTACCCACAGGGTAAAAGAGGTGTCAGTCGTAAACCAAAAAAGGCGCATCATAGATGCGCCCTACTAAATTGGGAACCGCTGAGACGAGAAGTCTGTTCAATACGATCCAAAACTATAAATTACACAGTAGCGAATCTAATCAACCTGAAATTGCAGGCCTGTTATTGAACTCGCAGTCCAATCAACTCAATTAAGAGTTAACAGAATCCTTAAGTGCCTTACCCGCTTTAAAGCTAGGAACACGAGCCGCTTTTATTTGAATTGGGGCACCAGTTTGGGGGTTACGACCTGTTCTAGCCGCTCTATGCTTGGTGGCAAAAGTTCCAAAACCAACCAGCACAACCGGGTCTTCTTTCTTCAAAGAATCTGTAATGGCATCGATCATCGCATCAATGGCACGACCTGCAGCAGCTTTAGGTAGGTCCGCGCTCGCGGCAACAGCATCTATTAATTCTGATTTATTCACGTTATCCCCTTTTTCTTTATTTAAGTGATTTACTTATCAATGAAGGCCTAAAAAATGCTGATGTATTTCTGACATCGTTAACGCACAAAATACACAAATTTTAAGCTTTGGTTTATTCTAAATTTTTCCCCAAAAATATGACGTAAACCTGCCGCATTACCTGACCTTTATACCAATTGCTTGAAACCCATGTCAACAGAAAACACGCGGGATCAGTGCGTATTTATGTGCTTTTCGTCACTACTTTTATCAATATCCTCTTGCTTTGCATCTTTGTCTGATACCGGGTTTTTGTCATCACTCAAAGGCGTCGGTTGAAACTGCAGAGCATGTTCTAAAACCTGGTCAATCCAACGCACAGGAATGATCTCCAAATCCGCCTTAATATTGTCCGGTATTTCTTTCAGGTCTCTTTCGTTGTCGGCCGGAATTATCACAGTCTTAATATTTCCTCTGTGTGCAGCCAGCAGCTTTTCCTTCAATCCGCCTATTCTTAGTACCTGCCCTCGCAGTGTGATTTCCCCTGTCATCGCCACATCTGCACGCACCGGTATACAAGCCAAGGCAGACACCAGAGCCGTACACATGCCCACACCGGCGCTAGGACCGTCTTTAGGGGTAGCCCCCTCAGGCACGTGAATATGAACATCATACTTCTCATGAAAATTAGAGGGCAAGCCCAACGACGCCGCGCGGCTCCTAACAACGGTGAAAGCGGCCTGTATCGACTCTTGCATTACGTCGCCTAGGGAGCCTGTCTTGATAGTCTTGCCCTTGCCTTCAACGGCACTTGCCTCGATGGTTAATAGCTCACCACCCACAGAAGTCCAGGCCAACCCGTTGACTTGCCCAATAAGGTTTTCTTCTTCGGCCTTGCCATAGTCAAACTTGCGAACACCAGAAAAATTCTCCAGTAGTTCGGAATTCAGGTCGATATTATCTGGGTCTTTCTTCAGAGAATTGTCTTTAACCACTTTCCGGCATATTTTAGCAATCTCCCGCTCTAATCCGCGAACACCTGCCTCGCGGGTATAGTAACGCACCAGATCACTAATCGGCTCTCTGTTAAAGGTCAGTTCCTTGTCTTTTACGCCATTATTCTTCTTCTGCTTAGGTATCAGATAGCGCTCGGCGATGCTGACCTTCTCTTCCTCTGTGTAGCCTGGAATACGAATAACTTCCATTCTATCGAGAAGTGCTTCGGGTATGTTCATACTGTTGGAAGTACAGACGAACATGACCTCCGAAAGATCATAATCAACCTCCAGGTAGTGATCGTTAAAGCTGTTGTTTTGTTCGGGATCTAAAACCTCGAGCAAGGCCGAAGCCGGATCACCTCGATTATCCATGCCCATCTTGTCTATTTCATCTAGCAGGAAAAGCGGGTTCTTAACGCCAACTTTGGAAAGTTTCTGTAAGAGCTTGCCCGGCAAAGACCCTATATAGGTCCTTCTGTGGCCTCTTATCTCAGCCTCATCGCGCACACCACCTAGTGCCATACGCACAAACTTACGCCCCGTCGCTCGCGCAATGGATTCACCCAGAGAGGTCTTACCCACACCTGGTGGCCCGACCAGACAGAGTATTGGCCCCTTCAATTTCTTTACACGCTTCTGTACCGCTAAATATTCGAGGATTCGCTCTTTAACTTCCTTGAGGCCGTAGTGATCAGCCTCTAATGTCTCTTCCGCCTTCACCAAGTCCAAGCGTACTTTCGAACGCTTCTTCCACGGTATGTTTACCATCCAATCCAGGTAAGTACGGACCACGGAAGCTTCTGATGACATAGGCGACATCTGCTTCAATTTATTCAATTCTGACAAGGCCTTCTCTTTAGCCTCTTTGGGCATACCGGCATCGTCGATACGAGTCTTCAGCTCCTCAGCTTCGTTAGGAACGTCATCCATCTCACCCATTTCCTTCTGGATGGCTTTCATTTGCTCATTCAGATAGTACTCGCGCTGACTCTTCTCCATCTGCTTCTTGACGCGACCACGAATACGTTTTTCTACCTGAAACAGGTCAATTTCTGACTCAATCAATGCCATCAAGTGTTCGATTCTGGCCTGCAGGCTAACCAACTCAAGCAGATTCTGCTTTTCCTGCAACTGCAGAGTCATATGATTAGCTATAGTGTCTACCAGACGCCCCGGCTCATCGATGCTGGAAATCGAAGTCATCACCTCGGGTGGAATTTTTTTGCTTAGCTGCACGTATTGCTCGAATTGAGACAGCAGCGAGCGAATCAGTAATTCTGCCTCTTTCTCGGCAACAGCTTCGGTCTGCAAGGACAGAGTCTCGGCACGGAAGTGATCTTCATCGAAGCTCACATTTCGCAGCTGCGCTCTGTCCAGGCCCTCTACAAGGACTTTGACCGTGCCATCTGGCAGGCGAATTAATTGCAGAATAGTTGCTACTGTCCCTATCTGATACAAGTCATCGGCTGCTGGCTCATCATCGGAGGCGTTCTTCTGCGCCACGAGCAAGACCTTTTTATTGCTGGCCATAGCGACTTCTAGCGCCTTGATGGACTTGGGCCTGCCGACGAATAGCGGCTGTACGATCTGGGGATATACCACTACGTCACGCAGGGGTAGTAACGGGAAAAGTGTGTTGCTGGAATCGTCCGAGGATATACTCATATACTACTCTATGAATTTGTGGACACGCCTGATTGCTGCGCACTAAAGATAGGTTGAATGGCTAGTAAAGCCTACTAGCAAAGATGGAGCCTAAGCCTCAAATATCAAGGCTTAGATTGAACTTTATCAGGGCTAATCATCAGCAACAGATTTGCTCTGCTGCTCTACATTCTCATACATCAACAGTGGCTCAGACTCGCCTTCGATGACGGCGGCGTCGATTATGACTTTGCTGACTTTATCCAATGACGGAATCTTGTACATGGAGTCCAAAAGCACTGTCTCCATGATAGAGCGCAGCCCCCGCGCACCTGTCTTCCGCTCCCGGGCCTTTTTCGCAATCGCTCGTAGCGCATCGTCGCGGAATTGAATCTCTACGCCTTCCATCTCAAACAGTTGGGCGTATTGTTTCGTGAGTGAATTCTTCGGCTCACGAATGATACGCATCAGGGCATCGAGGTCTAGCTCATCGAGGGTAGCTATCATAGGCAAGCGGCCCACAAATTCCGGGATCAAACCGAATTTCACCAAATCTTCTGGCTCTACTGCGCGCAGCGTTTCACCTACCTTGTTCTCCTCTTCCTTAGACCTTACTTCGGCGGCGAAGCCGATACCACTCTGGTCTGAGCGATCGCGAATAATCCGGTCCAAGCCTGCGAAAGCCCCGCCACAAATAAACAAGATATTTGCTGTATCGACCTGCAGAAATTCTTGTTGCGGATGTTTGCGGCCGCCCTGAGGAGGCACAGAGGCAACGGTGCCCTCAATCAACTTCAATAAAGCCTGTTGCACACCCTCTCCAGAGACATCTCGAGTGATAGAAGGGTTGTCTGATTTTCGGGAAATCTTGTCGATCTCATCGATATAGACGATGCCTATCTGGGCCTTTTCTACGTCGTAGTCACATTTCTGCAGCAGTTTCTGGATGATATTTTCGACATCTTCCCCGACATAGCCTGCTTCAGTCAGAGTCGTCGCATCGGCGATAGTAAAGGGCACGTCAAGCAACCTCGCCAGCGTTTCCGCCAACAGCGTTTTGCCCGTACCAGTGGGCCCTACCATCAGGATATTGCTCTTGCTCAACTCAACTTCACCATTAGTCTTGGCATAGTTAAGTCGCTTGTAGTGGTTGTAAACGGCGACAGCGAGTACTTTTTTGGCGCTTTCCTGACCGATTACGTATTCGTCCAGCGTGTTTTTGATCTCTGCAGGGATTGGAAGCTTACGCGCAGTAGCTTCCGTATCTTTTTCCTGAATCTCTTCGCGGATGATGTCATTACACAGGTCAACGCATTCGTCACACACGAACACAGATGGACCCGCAATTAGCTTGCGCACTTCATGCTGACTCTTACCGCAGAACGAGCAATACAGCAGTTTGCCGTTATCGTCGCCCTTACTAAAATTATCGTCTGCCATCTAAGCTACTACCTAAACCTTCTTAGAGCCCCTGATTATGGGCCTCTACAGAGTTGAGATGGACTCATTATCTATCAGTCCACGGTGCTAAAAATTGATTCAGCGTCACTATTACTACGCAAACTTTCTGTTTCTCGATTCGTTCACGGTAAAATGGCGGCATCCCACTCGAATTGCAAGCCTACATCGCTACTTCTTAGTCGATGCTTACGCTTTCCACACCCTTATTATCTACTCTTCGCTGAATTACTTTATCCACCAATCCATATTGCTGAGCCTCTTCAGCACTCATGAAATTGTCTCGCTCCGTGTCATTGGCGATAGTTTCAACAGTTTGCCCGGAATGTATAGCAAGTAATACATTAAGTGTTTTACGTAACTTAATGATTTCCATAGCTTGAATTTCAATATCTGAGGCCTGGCCTTGGGCGCCGCCGCTAGGCTGATGGATCATCATACGAGAGTGGGGTAACGCCAAACGCTTGCCCTTGGCACCGCCTGCTAACAGCATCGCGCCCATGCTCGCCGCCTGTCCGATGCACATAGTGCTCACATCTGGCTTGATGAACTGCATCGTATCGTAGATAGATAGACCAGCTGTTACCGAACCACCCGGTGAGTTGATATACAGATGAATATCCTTGTCTGGATTCTCCGACTCGAGAAACAGCATCTGCGCAACGACAAGATTTGCCATGTGATCTTCTACCTGGCCGGTCATGAAGATCACTCTATCCTTTAAGAGCCTGGAGTAGATGTCATAGGAGCGCTCGCCACGGGCCGTTTGCTCAACGACCATAGGTACAAGTGCTGCTGAAGGTTCAATTATGTGTGACATATATTCCTGCCCTGTAATTACTAATAAAATACTGTCTAAAAAACAAACGCTTACGCTTCTATATCGGCCTAGGTTTCTGTCTCAGCTTTAGGCTCTGGCTTAATAACCTCTTGGTAATCGACCTGCTTATCAGTTACTGCCGACTGACCGATAATATAGTCGAATACCTGATCCTCAAGAACGTTCGACTCAATGGTTCCCAGCTGCTCTTGATTACCGTAATACCAGTTAATAACATCGTCAGGTGATTCATAGGTAGCGGCTAGCTCTTCAATTGCTTCACGCACCTTTGCCGGATCTGCTTTAAGTTCCTGCTGCTGTATCACTTCACCCAATACCAGGCCTAGTAATACGCGTCTAGCTGCCTGTTCCTTAAACAACTCATCGGGGAGCATGTTCGCGTCGATATTTTGCCCGCCACCAAACTGTTGCAACGCCTGCTCTCTTAGTTGCTGAATCTCTCCTGCTACCAGGGCATCAGGAATATCAGTCTCTACAGCCTCTGCCAAGGCATCCATAATTTTAGTCTTGAGCTTATTGCGACTCGCCGTCTTTAATTCGCGACCCATATTACTCGTTACCTCTTCGCGGAAGGCATCATTACCACCGTCCTCGACACCAAAGCTCTTGTAGAACTCTTCATCGACCACAGGCATTACCTGCTCGCTGACAGAGTTTAGGGTGATCTCAAAGGCCACTTCCTTGCCGGCTAGTTCCTTGTTGTGGTACTCCTCAGGGAAGCTCAAATCCAGAGTGAAAACATCACTCGCCGATTTGCCTTCAATGCCCGCCTCAAACCCCGGAATCATGCGCTCAGAACCCAGGACCAAGTTTGTTCCCTGCGCACTGCCGCCTTCGAATTCTTCGCCATTGAGCTTGCCCGCATAGTCGATATTCACCATGTCATCGCTGGCGGCTGCCCGCTCTACTACTTCCCAAGTCTGCCGCTGCTTTCGCAGAGTCTCGATCATCTCATCGATATCCGATTCGGATATCTCTGCACCAAGGCGCTCGAGCTCAATCTTGGAGAAATCAGGAAGCGAAATCTCTGGATAAACCTGGAAAGTCGCAACGAACTCCAAGTCCTCACCCTCGTTTAGGTTCTTCGGGGCAATGCTTGGCTGCCCAGCTGGCTTCAAACTTTCTTGATCGATGGCTTCATAGAATGACTGGCTCATTAACTCGCCAACTACTTCCTGCCGCACACCTGCGCCGAATTTGCTTTTAATAACCTTGAAAGGAATTTTCCCCTTGCGAAAGCCATTAAGCTTCACATTGCGTGCAGCCTCCTGCAGACGGCTATTTACTGCGCTATCGACTTTTTCGCTAGGAACAGCGATAGTCATTTTTCTTTCTAAACCCTGAGTAGTTTCAACGGAAACCTGCATGTATAAACCTCTTCATTTCCAGATAAAAAAACCGGAATTGTTAACATCTGACAGTATCGAGATATGGTACTGAATTAATCTGGATAGTGGCTAGCGATAGCTGGATAACCTGTTTGCACAAGCTATTGATTTTAAGGCTTTTCAAGAAGCCAACGGGCTATCGACCGGCCCGCAAAGTGCGCGATTTTCCCACATCGATATCTGAGATTCAATGAGAGAATATGGGCCTTACGCGCTTAATATCAACACTGCACTTTGTAATTAGATGAACTGAGAGCAATATTGCTAATCTTTAACCGGTGGTGACAGGGATTATGATCGATATCTCGGAAATTGGTGGAGTGATTCTAGCCGGGGGCAAAGCTTCCCGCATGGGCTTTCGAGACAAGGCACTTCAGTCTCTTCACGGGAAAACCCTGCTTGCCCATGTAATCAACAGAGCCAAGCCTCAAGTAGCTAGTCTAGTCCTTAGCGTCAATCACAATGTGCCGCATTATCAGAAGTTTGGCTTGCCCATCGTGACCGATCATGTGCAGAACTATGCGGGCCCTTTACTGGGCATTTTTAGCGCGATGCGTTGGTTTCTGGAGTCCGAACAGCATCGAGATATAAAATATCTGGCATGTTTTGCCGCTGACGTACCTGAGTTTCCAGGCCATGTCGTCCAAGCATTGGCGCGAGCGATGCCGATGCAATCTTCTACTGCCACCTATATATGTCACTTGGGGCAGATTCAGCCCCTATTTTCACTTTGGAACCTGAGCTTGTTCGATACCGTTGAAGCAGCGCTAACAAAAGGCAACTATGGGCCTAAATTGCTCTTCGATCCTATTGCAGCCATAGCGGTAGAAATTGACGAAGACTCTCCAGGCGCATTTTTCAATATTAACAGGCTGGAAGATTTACAGGCGGCTAGGCAGCGTATTGGCAAAAAATTGATCTGAACACTGTAATATTCTTGCTTAGTTGAAATTTTCTCCCGCTTTTACAGCTTTTTTTGTTTCTTAGAAGAGCTCCGTATCTCGTTGTTTATCTTTAAAAAATCAACCTCTGCGTTTTTTCAAAAGAAGATTTAACTATCTGATATTTATATATTTATTTTAAAACTAGCAAGCCGGACCGAAAGCTTTCTCAGGATACAAATGGCATAAAATTTGCGCTCTTTAAATCCCCTAAAACAGAGTTTAGTCTAGCGTTACTCGCTAGCTTGAGGTTGTCTGCCGACATTGAGTACGGGGCTGATTTTCGGATCAGCTGCTACCTTGAGCTAGCGGAGACCAAATTAATTTACTCTTTTCATCTGTGCTGTGAGATGGGTATACTCAGGAAAAACATTCAGAAGAGAACGCTCTCAAAAAATGTCTGATAATCGACGCCAAGACGGCTCTAAAGATCCCCCCCCAGCTCGTAGCGAAAGAATATATAGCGAGCAGGATTTATGGTACTTCAGAGTCCGCGAAGGAGATGAAGTAGGCCCTTTCCGTTATCGTAGTGAAGCACAGAGTAATCTCGAGCGGTTTATGGAACAGTTAAAAGATCAGTTGAGCTAGTCGACTCTAAAGTTAGGGCCTTTCATACCCAAACCCCTTCCACAGCTATCGCATATCCACGCCCCCTGCGTTACACTGCGTGTGGCTTGTTTGCATGGCAATAACTCCGATGAATTCACTCAGTAATACGCAGCGAACCATAACCATCGGTTATGGTCCCGGCTATTCCAAAAGCGACGTTTGGGCTGATTTAAAATCGAAATTAATCATTCCCACCTAAATTGTTTCCATAACCGCTGCACAACGATATAACCCTGCACTGATTCTGCTAGATCACCACCTCGTTCGCGAGATAGATCATGCTCAATGGGTAGAGAAATTCCCAGACGCCATCTTTCTGTGCACCGAATCCATGGATTTGGATGCCGACTTGATTCTTTCTAATAATTTACCCTACCGTCAGACTTGCAAGTTACTGGAGATGGCCTGTTACCAATGGGTATTGAAAAGCGAGAAGACTGAACGCGCAAAGATGCGTGATACGAGCTTTCGCTACTTAAACAAACTTGCCGACATCAGCATCTCGCTGTCTTCTGAAGACGACCTGATGACCCTACTGAGAAAAATTCTAGAAGAGGGGCAGAATATCGCCTGATGTGATGCGGCGTCTCTATTTCTGATAGACGAAATCAACGACCATGAACGCGACCTGGTGTTCAAGCTTACGCAAAATGATTCCTTGGAGTTCCCGTTTGAGGAACTACGATTCCCTTTAGATGAGTCATCAATTGCGGGCTATGTTGCGCATACAGATACAGAACTAAACATTCCTGACGCCTATCAACTTTCGAGAGATGTACCCTACGAATTCAATCGATCCTTTGATCAGAAAACCGGCTATCGAACCAAATCTATACTCGCCAGACCTCTAGCCAACAAACAGCAGGAAGTCATCGGTGTTCTTCAATTTATTAATCGGAAGAAAGCCCGCTCCTTAAAAGTTACCGATGAGAAAGCTGCGCTAGCTTACACACTTCCCTTCGACAGTGACATCAATGTGTTACTCCAGGCACTAGCAAGTCAGGCCGGTATCGCAATTGAAAATACCATCCTACAGAATGATATTAAGGCTTTGTTTGAGGGCTTTGTAAACGCTTCTGTATCGGCGATTGAACAACGAGACCCAACTACAAGCGGTCACTCGTTCCGCGTTGCAGATTTATGTGTAGATCTAGCCTCATCCGTTTCCTCATCCAATCTCACAAGAATGCGCAACATACCCTTCACCGATATCGAGGTCAGAGAGCTGAGATATGCTGCCCTACTTCACGATTTCGGCAAGGTTGGCGTACGCGAGTCCGTCCTGGTCAAAGCGAAAAAGCTAACCGCTGGGAGCCTTGAGAATATCCAATACCGCATATGGCTAGCTCAAGAAAAATTACGCACCCTGCCCTTGGCAGACAACTGGAGATGTATCGCACGGGCAAGGCTATAGAATCCGAACGACAGCTAATTAACGCACAGCTCGAAGCCGACATAGTGCTTCTGAATTAATTCTATACGACTATCGTCGCGACTAATGAACCGAGCGTTCTTAAAGAAGACAACAAGGAGATGCTCGACAAGATCAGCAATTATAATTTCGAGACTCTGGATGACGACTTTAAAATCATCACCGAACAGGAATTCGACCTGCTGTCGATAAAGAGAGGCACTCTCTCCCCCAGCGAACGAAAAGAGATCGAATCCCATGTTGTGCATACACAGAGTTTTCTGAGCAATATACCTTGGACCAAGGAGTTTCAGAATGTTCCTACAATCGCTGGCGCACACCATGAGAAATTAGATGGAAGTGGCTATCCCTATGGCATGACCGCCGAGCAAATACCCCTTCCTTCGAAGATCATGACAGTCTGCGACATCTTCGACGCCCTGACAGCATCAGACAGGCCCTATAAACCCGCCATGGGATTAGAGAAAGCCCTAGATATTTTGCGGATTGAATCGAAGCAAGGATATTTGGACAATGATCTGGTGCAGATCTTCATCGATGCGAAGGTATTTAAATGCATCGAAAGCAAAGATTACTCATCGGCAAATCCTGCCACAGGCACCAGCAACCATCCCTGCGACCACGACTTGCTCGAGCACAGTTAAGCTGAATCCAATTGATTTTTGGCCGCCGGTCTTGTTTTTATGTGACTGCTATCACTGCGGTTGTCGTCTCAATAACGGACACTAATTGGTGTCAAAATTAGTGTAGATTAGCCGTACTAAGCAGTTTAGAATTAATGGGCGCTTAACCCTGTCGATAGTCAGTCGATACAGATACTAACTATGCCCCTATTCAAAGAACAAGTTGCCCTCGAAGCGTGTCCAGCCAAGACCGCCGAGTCGGTTAGTTACGCCGCAACAATTGCCGTTCTCGGCTGGTTACTTGTAAGCAACTATTATGTGCTGAGTACAGAGCAGGTCGAGGATATTCCAGTAGCCGATACCACAGCTGCCAATTCTTACGAGGCAGGCTCAGTCGACGCCCGCCGCGACTACCTCGCAACTAACATAGGTAACTACTCAGCTAGCGAGGGCTCTTCTAGTGAATCATTGCTCCCTTTGTTCGCAGCCGAGGCACAGCTAGAGTCCGAAGAAATAAGTGAGTCCATCGACTCACAATTAGCAGCATTGTCAGCATGGCATTCCGAGCTCGACCAATCTAGATCGACTCAGCTGCGCAATAAACACGATAGAGTCGCTGCTAGCGCCAGCTGGCATAACTCAACACGCAGTGCTGCGCAGCAATATACGGAGAATTTCATAGCCGGTCTCCAGCCAAGCCTTGAGCTAACCGAGCTCGACTATTCTCTAGACAATTATGCACTCGAAGAGCTTAAAGCCGATACAGGCCCTCCCACAGATATTCGCGAGATCACCGTCACTGGCACTGATGCGGAACGTAACGCTAATCGGCCCAGCCATATACAAAGGCCCCAAATTCCCCGCGCTTTTAGAGCACTGGAAGCGCAGCGCTCCTTCATACTCCCGCCGAGAATTCAGGCGCTCAGGCCCTGAGCTTTAAGCGCCCTTTTTGAAATCTACCCTGTCACCAACTGTAGCTTATTTGACCCAATACTGCCGTATCCGCACTTGCCTCGGTGAAACCGAATGCAGCCAGCCCTGTGAAACTCCATTTATCGGATATCTGCCAACTAAAGTAAGGAACAAGCTCATGAATCTCTGGTGAAAACACAGATGCTGACTCCCTGAAATCATAGAAGGCACCGATATTCCACTTCGGGCTTAGCGGCCTCGCAACTCCCAGCTGCATATAGGCAGAATCTTCCAAGCCGACATATAAATCTGTTTTGCCACGAAAAGTGTAGCCTAATGTGCCAAATAGCATCGAATTCCCATAATATTGTGAAATATCTATCTGGGCGCTATAGTCCAGTTCTCCTGTGCCCAGGCCCCTATTTCGATCGGCCGTGGGGATTTTTATATCTAGGCGCAAATCTATAAAAGGGCTTTTTTCTGAGGTCGGGTCCATCTGGTAACTGACTGCCAGGGTAGAATCCCCAATACCACTATTCTGCTCCCGCGCAGTTCCCGCTACAGCTCGGTTCACACCACCTATATTAACTAACACGCTGCCTACGCCATCCACTTGCAGGTGGGGCATAGTTAGCTGCGCGACCCACTTCCCCCGATTAACCGAATAGCTCACCGGGAAATAAAGAATATCTGCCTCTATGCCCTCGCCATAGTCTCCACTACTAGAGTAAGATCCAAAGCTAAGTGTTTGTTTTATAACATTATGACTTTGAGAGAAAGCTACTCTAGACAGGCTCAAGCTAACAATCAACAGAAAAACTGCTGATACAAATGCGCAAGTGTAGGGCAACCTAAAAGGCATCATGAGGCGTCAAATTCAAAGGCTTTGGGCACATAGCAAATTCTATTCATTTACCAATCAAAGCGATACGTCAATTTTTGAATTCCACAGATTAACAGTCCTGCATATGATCCGAGTTAAATGAGCATTCGAAAATGTTGACAGAATTTTAGCAAGCACTTTCCTCCGCCAGAGTGATGGTGTGTTCCCGCTATAAACCTAGGTAAGACTTCTGTAGGCTTTTTGTTACAATACGGCATGCATCTGAGTACCGCAGGGTTTAGGCGGCGTCACTAGGATTTCAAATAACCGTTATCAAAACAACGGACAAGAAAATGAAAAGGCAGCAGCTGCCCGCTACCCCCATCGTTTTCCTGGTTAATCTACTATTCGCTTCAGCACATCTCCTCGCGGCGGAAGATCAATCGCCGGTTCCTGCAATGGAGGCTCTGGTCACACAAGAGCAATATCAACAAGCCTTTGCACTCGGGCAAGAGAATCTAAACGAATGGGAAGGCGACCCCGATTTCGACTACATATTTAGCCTCGCCGCACTGGAATCCGGCGACGCCAATGATTCCTTCTTTGCGCTTGAGAGAGTCGCTGCGACTGCCACCGACTCAGGCCTAAGAGCGCTTGCCCGCTTAGAGCTAGCCAGAGCCTATTTCGTCACTAACAACCTAACTGCACCAGAAAAATTATTTAATGCGGTTTTGGCTACCAACCCACCACCGAATGTTCAGCAGAATATTCAATTCTTTCTCCAGTTGATCGCAGCGCGTCAGAATGCGCAGACACCAACGCTCAACTGGACAGTTTCTCCCGTCATCGGCTCGGACAGCAATGCCAACAGCGCCACGTCGAACGGCCTGATTGACACGCCCTTGATCGGCCAGATCGAACTGGACCCTGCAGGACAGGAGACAGAAGATAATTTCTCCAACACTACATTGACTATGGCCTATCAATATCCATTCACTCGAGATCGTTCCCTGAACTTTAACCTGAACTTGGGTCACCTGAATAATTTTGATACGGATCAATTTGATATCGACAACGTACGCGGCGAACTCGCCTATAACTGGGGCAACGAGGTCCACCGATTCAAACACGGAATCTCTACTGGCAAAGTAAATCTGGATCAGAACGGTTTTCAAAAATCTCTTGCATTGGATTCATCTTGGCAACGTGCTGGCGCGAATGGCTGATACCAATCATTGTCTGGCACTTATACTAAGATACGCTATGACACAAACAACGGCGGAGACTTGAATGACCTGCGCGATGTCGATCAAATTTTATTCACCGGCGGCATTACAAAAATTG
>CAJQHM010000035.1 GCA_905478195.1 uncultured Pseudomonadales bacterium | reverse complement strand
CAACGGCGATATGTACAAAATTGGTATCATCGACTTGCCCACTTTCTATTTCGACTTCGAAGCGGCTTCACGCGGTGACGCCGACTACAAGAGCTCAACAAGGGACGTCCATGCCCTTCTCGATGAACTAAAAGTAGAAGGTGTCGACGCCGTAGTGGTGGACCTGCGTAATAACGGCGGCGGCAGTTTAAGCGAGGCGAATCAATTAGTGGGTTTGTTCATCGAAACAGGTGCTACGGTACAGATTCGCTATTCGGGATTGCGCAATGGCTTCACTAGATCTTTCGGTGACAATGATCCGGAAGTGGCATACACCGGCCCACTGGCTGTTCTAGTAAATAGAACAAGCGCATCGGCTTCAGAGATTTTCGCCGGCGCAATTCAGGACTATCAACGTGGCATTGTCCTGGGTGGCCAGACATTTGGGAAAGGAACTGTTCAGGAAATCATTCCAATGGACTATGGCCAGGTTAAGTTAACCCGCTCCAAATTCTATAGAATCTCCGGTGAAAGTACTCAGCATCGCGGCGTGATTCCGGACATTACATTCCCTGATTTCTATGACGCCTATGAAGATATAGGCGAGAGCAGCCTTGAGGGCGCTCTTCCCTGGGATACCGTTCGCCCAGTTGAGTATCGGCCCTATCTAGCGATTCAGGCCCTGTTGCCAGAGTTGCAGACGCGCCATGAAGAACGAGCTGAAAACTCCCCTGATTTTATTTACCTTCGCGACCAGATCGAGCGCACTCGCATTACTCGTCAGAAAGAGCAGCTGTCTCTTAACGAAGTAAAAGTTAAGGAAGAGCGAGAGGAAATTCGACGCACAGAATTCGACGCGGAAAATATGCGTCGTCTTCTAAAAGGTCTTCCTCTGAATGAGTGGGTTGCAGACTTAAACGAAGAAGACGATGAAGGGTCGCTAATAGCGAACGACGAAACTGCAGGCCCAGACGAGCCTGAAGAGGATGTAACAGAAGACGAAGATGATCCGCTGCTTCTTGAAAGTGGGCGCATTCTTGCTGATTTCATTGCGCTCAATGCGAATCGAGTTAGCTCTGTAACCCCTTCCAACCGCTAAGCTTTCCCCCTTACTCCGCAAAAAAAAGGCCCTCTAGGTGAGGGCCTTCAAGCGGGTCAAGCTCTAGGAGGTTTCAATCAATTTGTAGTTGATTGAGGCTTTATTAAAACAAGCAAATCTAACTTCGTAATACTGCAATTAGGGCTATGTTGGGGTTAATCGTGTCTGGATTGTGGCAGCTGCGATTTGATTCTCGCTTAGAGCTTGATTGAAAGGGTTAGTTTGCAGTTAATCTTTGTTGGAGGCTTGCAATTATTCCAAGGGTTCAGTTCCTCATCATTCGCCTAGCGTACAGTGGCGCCGATGATCGACTGCTTGAGAATTCATTAGGGATGCGGATAGGAACATGGGCTGGAAAGTCCCTGGATAGGCGCTAATTTGGCGGAGGAGGAGAGATTCGAACTCTCGGAGGGCTTTCACCCTCGCTGGTTTTCAAGACCAGTGCATTCAACCACTCTGCCACCCCTCCGCGGTACGGTGGAGAATCTTACTATAATCCCCGTCACAGTCAACTAGACATTCCGCTATTCCACCTTTGTCCGAAATCCGTTGATTTTAGGTGGGTTCCGCGTATCATTCTTCTGTTATCTTGAGGTTTATGGTGCCCTAAGCCATTGAAATCGCGGGCTATACCCTCATATCTATTTAAAGACTAACGACCCGCGGTCGTTACCTATTTTAAGAGTTACTTTATTCAACCCTAGTTGGAGAAAACGATGAACGAAGTTGAGTTAAATATTGGCCGAAGCCACGAATCAGCACTATCTGTTAATAAGGTAGTTCGTAATACCTATATGCTGCTGTCTATGACTCTGTTTTTCAGTGCAATCTGTGCCGTAACCACTATGGCTCTGCAAGTCAGCCAAGGTGTCGGGATGATGCTGCTGATCGGTGGCTTTATTATGTCATTCGTTGTGCGATCTACGGCTAATTCCTCCAAAGGATTAATAGCTATCTTCGTCTTCGCTGGATTATGGGGCGGCGCTTTAGGCCCTGTGATTTCAGTTTACTTGGCGGCCTATGCGAATGGTTCTGCTATTGTTGCCCAGGCACTTGGTGGCACTGCGATTATTTTCCTGTCTCTATCAGGTTACGCACTTACCACTCGCAAGAACTTTAATTTCCTGGGTGGCTTCATCTTCACTGGAATGATGGTAGTTATCGTTGCCATGATCGCTAACATTTTCTTGCAAATACCGGCGCTGAGTTTAGCCGTTTCTGCAGCTGTGATTATGTTGATGTCAGGCTTCATCTTGTTTGACACCAGCCGCATAGTAAACGGTGGAGAGCGCAACTACATAATGGCGACCATATCGCTGTACCTGAGTATTATTAATATCTTTGTTCACTTGCTGCACCTGCTGGGCGCATTAACTGGCAGAGAATAGTTAGAGAATTACAGTTAGACCAATTTTAAACCCCAGCTAGTCTGGGGTTTTTCATTTGTAAGAATTAGTCATCGTAGCCTGCCTGGATTAAACTGACACCGTGAAATTTTCAATCGTCATATATGCGGCTCCCTACTCATCCGAGGCAGCCCACTCCGCACTGCGCTTCGCCAGGTCTGTTATCGATCAGGGTCACGAGCTCTATCGGCTTTTCTTCTTTGGAGACGGAGTCCATAACGCTTCCCAACTTGCGGTGGTGGCGCAGGATGAGAACAATCTACAACAGCAGTGGAATGACCTGATCGAAAAGCACGGCATCGACTCTGTCATCTGCGTTAGCTCGGCACTTAGGCGAGGCGTTCTGAATCAGACCGAAGCCAATCGACACGACTTGGGCACTGCCAGCGCATATACAAGTTCGGAAGTAGCCGGACTTGGGCAACTAGTCGATGCGGCGATACATTCCGATCGACTTGTTAATTTCGGGTAAATCTAATGACGGAAAACTCCAAACCACAGAAGAGTCGGATTACTTTCATTAGTCGGGCGGCACCCTATGGCCAGAACAAGGCGAATCTCTGTCTGGACATGGCCTTGGCGTCGGCTGTATTCGAACAAGACGTCAATTACATATTCTTTGGCGATGGGGTTTATCAGATCTTGAAGGGACAGGACGGCTCTGCTATCGAAAGCAAAACCCTTGGCAACGCCCTAGAGACGTTAGAGCTTTATGGCATTGAGAAGATATACGCCGATCGTCAATCTCTTGAGGAGCGAGATATCAGCGAGTCTGAATTATTATCCGGCATGCAGATAGTCGACAGCGACTCGATAACGAAGATAATTGAATCATCTGACACGGTTTTCAACCTATGAGTTGCCTGCATACAATCAGTAAGAGTCCCGGTACTCAGCTGCTAGAAAGTTGCCTTAAGATAATTGCCAGCGGAGACGCGATCCTATTTATAGAAGATGGCACCTACTACGCTAACTCGGCTCGAAAACTAGAAGCGATCGACAAGGCTTGTAAGATTTATGGCTTAAGGGAAGATATGCTAGCGCGGGCAATCCTCACAAAGGCTGCAGACTCTGTAGAACTTATAGATACCGCCCGCTTTGTGAAGCTTTGTTGTGAGCACGACAAAATAGTAAGCTGGTTCTAGATTGTGAGTGAAATCCAAACATTGCTGGTGGAAGGCCAAGAGGTAGCTCTGGACAAAGAAGGTTGTCTAGTCAATCTTGAGGATTGGAATGAGGTAGTTGCGACGGCGATGGCCGCGCAGGAACAAATTACTTTGGGGCCCTCGCACTGGGAGGTGATCAACCTTCTGCGCATATTCTATAATCGCCATCAGATGTCCCCGGCTAATCGCGCACTGGTTAACTTGGTCAAGCGAGACCTAGGGGGCGATAAAGGCAAGAGTATCTACCTAATGAAATTGTTCAAGGGATCCCCTGCTAAGACTGCAA
>CAJQHM010000034.1 GCA_905478195.1 uncultured Pseudomonadales bacterium | reverse complement strand
ACATGGTATGGAGGGGACACTGACAACTTAACAACTTAGCGCAAGTACTTGGTTTCGAAGTTGTCCGCACGCTCCTCGCCTTACTAGGCCGCAAAAAATGCCCTGAACGAAGCAATAACTTTAGCAATGTCTTCCTCATCAATATCCAGATGCGTCACCAAACGCATCCTCTGGCCGCCGATGACTTTAACTCCCTGCTCGGCCGCACTATCGGCAAACTGTTCACCCATCTCACGGCTGGGCAAGCCGATAAATACCATATTGGTTTGATTGCTAAGCACGTCGATCTGATCGATCTTCGCCAGAGAATCCGCCAGACGTTTTGCATTGGCATGATCGACCTGGAGTCTATCGACATTGTTATCCAACGCATAATCGATTGCCGCCGCCAGTATGCCGGACTGCCGCAAGCCACCACCGGCCATCTTGCGCCAGCGTCTTGATGAATCGATGAACTCGGCCGTGCCACATAGCAGCGACCCCACTGGGGCACCCAGGCCCTTGGAGCAACAGATTGAGACGCTATCTACATGACTGGCGATCTCGGACACATCGACCCCCAAGGCCACCGCGGCATTGAATACCCGAGCACCATCGAGATGCAGGGACAGGCCATTCTCTTTAACGAAGCGAGAAGCCTGAGCCATGTAGTCGAGACCAAGCACCTTGCCGTTGTGGGTATTCTCTAACACCAGCAACTTGCTGCGCGCGAAATGCGAATCGTCGGGCTTGATACGCGACTTCACCACTTCAAGATTCAGGCTGCCATCTGTTTCGACGGGAATCGGCTGCGGCTGCACACTGCCAAACACAGCACCACCCCCGGCCTCGTAAAGGTAGGTGTGATAGTCCTGACCAACGATGTACTCTTCACCTCGCTGGCAGTGGGAAAGCAAGGCCACCAAGTTACTCTGGGTACCCGAAGGCAAGAACAATGCTGACTCTTTACCTGCTAGTTTTGCCACCTTCGCTTCAAGTGCATTAACCGTTGGGTCATCACCAAAGACATCATCCCCCACGGGGGCCGCGCTCATCTGTGCGCGCATGGCTTCGCTGGGTTTGCTTACGGTGTCGCTTCTTAAGTCAATCATAGGATGTTTTCTCATTGAATAGAGTCACGAGAACAATAGATAGGAGCTCGATTAATCTGACTACTCACTGCGCCCTCACTCTCCATTATAAGGAGACA
Organism: uncultured Pseudomonadales bacterium; assembly: GCA_905478195.1. Lineage (GTDB taxonomy): Bacteria > Pseudomonadota > Gammaproteobacteria > Pseudomonadales > Pseudohongiellaceae > UBA9145. The sequence continues at coordinate 30,225 of CAJQHM010000034.1, read as the reverse complement.
CCGACAAGTTGCAGCGAACACCTGTAGCTAATGAATTGGCAGATGTATTCTCTCATGAACTGGTATGATTTATTTCCAAGTAGTAAATAGTAAAGAAGGTATTTAGGATAGCAAGCAACTGCATACGATCGCGAGAGCTGACGCAGACGACTCGGCTGCTATTCGAGAAATAGGTTTTATGTAAAAACCGTAAATTGAAACCCACATTGAATCCTCGCCTTGGCATTCTAACAACACAAGGTAAACGGCACTAACAGACAATTTAAAAATGCTGAATCGCTTGCTACTTGATACTCAACGGCCCTGGAACTTGATACGGCAATGCCCTTCCTATGCGCCTACCCCACTGCACACCCTGCCTACCCCCATCGGGGCGCAACTCCTGATCAAGGATGAAACATCCCGATTCAATTTGGGCGCATTCAAGGCGCTTGGAGGAATCTACGCCGTTGCGGCCTTCCTGTTAGATCGCTGGCAGGCAGAGAGTGGCTCTGCGCTGGACGCCAGAAAACTATTCGAAGAGCCGCTGCAGACATGGTGGCAACGGTTCACCTTCGTCTGCGCCAGTGCCGGCAACCACGGCATCGCAGTTGCAAAGGGCGCACAGCTGTTCAATGCGAAGTGTCGCGTACATCTTGCCGACACCGTGCCCGAATCATTCGCTATAAAACTGAGAAGCCTCAATGCCGACGTCATCCGCTCGGGAGAGATCTATGGAGACAGTATGCGAGCGGCGCGCGATGAATGTGAAAATGGAGAACCAGATAGGATACTGCTAGCGGATAGTTCCTGGCCGGGCTATCTGAAAGTACCCACGCTGGTGATGGAAGGCTATACCGTTATGGCCGAGGAGATGCGGCAACATTTTCTTGCTGTTAATAACTGGCCTAGCCATGTTTTTCTGCAGGCAGGGGTGGGAGGCATGGCCGCCGCTATCGCCTTTCACATTAGACAGCATTGGGATACGCAGCCACAGATCATAGTGGTAGAGCCCGATGCGGCACCGTGTCTTTTTGAGAGCAACAAGCGGGGGAAATTAACGACCGTGCAGGGGCCGGTCTCTAGCATGGGCAGGCTGGACTGCAAAGAACCCTCACTGCTGGCGTTTTCGGCCTTACAGCAATACGCCGACAAGTTTGTCTGTATCGGTGAGTCTGATGCTGCCGCTGCAGTTACCTATCTAGACGAAAGAGGCGTTGCCACAACGCCCTCGGGCGCTGCCGGAGTGGCTGCCAATTTAATGGCGAAACAGCTTGGTATTTCCTTGTCTGGTGAATCAACTTGTTTGGCTATTGCGACCGAAGGCAGGGGCTGAGCTTTTCATCCCCTTTTTATCGCCTCACTCTCTATCCCAAAGCTTTCGCGTCATTACACCCGTTGCATTCTCAATCACTTCCATGGCGTCCAGAATAAGATCCTCCCGCCATTTCTGGCCGATCAGCTGCACGCCCGACGGCATCTCATCCACTAGATCTACCGGCACGTGGCCCGCGGGCATGCCGATGTAATTTACGCCGTAGCTGTAAATAGAAGATCGAAAAAGATCCTCGACGCCCTCGAAGGTTTCATCGTAGTCGCTGGGATAGCCCGGCCGCATCAGGTAGGGCGTCAATACCAGTGGGTAGTCTGCCAGTAATAGGTTCCACTCGCGCATCATGCGGGTACGTTCGGCAATACCCAATAGATAACCCTCGGCATCTACCATGTCTTCCAGCTGATAATAGCCCTCAAATATCTGGTTGATGATCGCGCTACCGTGTTCTTTAAACACGGGTTCCAGGGTTCTCTTCATTTCGAAGTTAGTAACTTGCAGCCAGGCTTTGGCGGCTTCGGCGATGGAGGGAGTCTCTATCTCTTCAACCTGATAGCCCGCCGCCTCGAGAATGGACGCAGCCCGATCTAGATTTTCCATGATGTCTTTGTGTATTGGATAGCCATGGGCCTCTTTGCAATAAGCAATTTTTGGTAATGCTGAGTCTTGCTGGCTGAATGGCATGGGCACATGCCAGGGATCGCGAGGATCATGGCGCATCAACACCTGGGTCGCCAGCCTGACATCTTTGACTTCTCGACAAACCACGCCCTGCACTGACATCAATTGTGCCAGCATGCCACGCTCGGCCTTTGCCGAGGGAAGGTAGGCTGGCACCCTGCCCAGCCCCGGTTTGATAGTGCTCAAGCCACAAGCCGTGGCGGGATAACGCAGCGAACCGGCAATATCATTGCCGTGGTGGATAGCCCCAAAACCCGCTGCAGCTGAGGCGGCGGCGCCCCCGGATGAGCCGCCTGGGGACATGTCCAAGTTCCATGGGTTTCGCGTCAGGCCATATAACGGATTGTCCGTTGTCAGGCGCATGGACATCTCTGGTGTGTTGGTGCGCCCGATAATGATGGCGCCGGCGTTCAGCAGATTTTGTACGATAGGCGAATTGTCCGGGGCGATGACATCTTTGAAGACCTCCATGCCGTTGGTAGTCGGCCTTCCCTTGGTATCGACATTTACCTTCACGGTGACCGGCACGCCATGCAGGCAGCCAAGTTGCTCGCCACTTGCCACCGCGGCATCGGCCTTGTCCGCAGCCAGTAGAGCCTGCTCTGCCAGAGGATCAACGATGGCATTGAGTTCAGGGTTCTTTAACGCGACACGCTCAAGCACAGACTCGACAAGAGTTCTTGCTGTGAATCGGCCCTCACGAACACCCGCGGCCTGATCGATGGCGCTGAGTTGCCATAGTAGTGTCATGTCTTTCCCCTATTCTCGAACACACTTACGGGCAGAGCATAGGAGACGATGCAAAAATACAGCTTTGTACTTTTATCTTCGCTCTGCCCTGCACTTTAATCTAGCCCCCCGCCAAACTAGCCTTTCTGCTTAGGAGCATCAATCCGAGCGCCATAAACACATGCAAAAAATCGCCTGGTTGCAGGTAGGGAGGCAATGCGGCTTTGCTGGCGAATAAGATGAGTGCTACCAGTAACGCGGCTGCGCCCATAGAAGCTTGAACATTTCTTACCCTAATTCCATGGATAAGCAATGCAGTAACCGACACCAAGGCCACTAAATTGCCCCAAAGAGCAAACTCCAACGCACTGGCAATAAGACCAAAAGCACCTGCTATCACGAAAAATATACTCGCGAAACGCCAGCGCTGCGCAACAACAGAGCCCGACCAGATAAACGTAGCCGCGAGCAAAGGATAGGCGGCCGTGGCGCCTAAACCGGAGAAAAAAGAATGCATTTGCGGCAAAGGCAGGAGGCCGGTAAATCGCAGCACACCCAGCAGCGCCGCCGCTCCGAATATGGCCACACTGATTCGTAGCGAAGGCGAATTTTTAGAACCGCTAAAGACTACTATAGTGACCAAAAGCAATAAGCTGTCGGTGACAGCAAGACTATTCATCGTTGTAGCTCTTTTTTATTACCTTGTGTCCAGAAATAACCAACAAACGCGAATGAACATACCGCTGCCGTCGCGCAGAAGATTTGTAGCCCTGCAGACATCGATTGTTTAGAGCCCAAGTAGAAAACTAGTAGGCCGACTGAGAAGAGTGTCATTGCCAATCCTGACAGCTTAACCCTAAGGGGTGTTCGTGAGGCAAAAAAGTCGTCCGTAGCTGGAAACTGAGCCAACGGCTTAGGTGCCGAATTGCCATCCGCAGACCAAGCCGGTTCAGCGAAGAAACACATCAGTTTGTTGCGCCAGTTATCTTGCTCGCCCGCCTTCTTAAACATTTCTGACCAATAGTGCAGATTGCTCCACACTGGGTTCCAGCTATGCAGCTTTTTCTTAAGCCCGTAAACTATAGGCTCTTCAACTCGCTCGTCTGCATACGTACCAAATAACCTGTCCCAAGTGCAGAAAATTCCGCCGTAGTTTTTATCGATACAATAGTCGTTCTTGCCATGATGCACCCTGTGATTCGATGGTGTGACCAGCACATACTCAACCCAACCAAGACGACCCACCAGCCGTGTATGGACCCACACCTGATAGAGCAAGTCTATAAGGCCTACAACGACGAACACCTGAACGGGTATACCAAGCACGGCCAATGGCATGTAAAAAACCCACTTAAAATAGAAGCCAGTCGAAGCCTGTCGCAACGCGGTGGAAAAATTAAATTCATCACTACTATGGTGGGTGATATGCGCGGCCCAGAACATGTTGACCTCATGCCCGGTTCGATGCACCCAGTAGTACATGAAATCGTAAAGCAACAAAGCAAAAATCCATGTAACCGGGCTGGCTAAATTCCATTCAAACGTGCCGTATTTCATTTCGATTACTGCGTACATAAATGCGCTAATCACCGCGCCTGTCGCATTAACGAATTGACTCATAATTCCAATATTGATCGAAGTGATACTGTCTTGAAAACTATAAACCGAACGACCCATGAGTCGACTCAAGCCAAACTCAAGGACTATAAGCACGATCAGGATCGGCACGACTAGGATGTTAGGCGATAAAACAAATTCTGGCATGGTAAGTCTTCCTGCAATATTTGACCGCATTGATAACTCGCCATCTCTCAAATATCAAGCAAAACTGAAGCAGTAACCCCTTTTTTATAACCGGTGAGTAACTGACTTAATCCCACCACATACAACAGTGGATAGACTGCTATTATTTTGCATATAGTATGGGTGTTGGGAACACCGCCTGATTGAGAACGCCAAGGCCCTATTGCTATTTTTGGAGGAATCCTCTCCAATGCCTACTAGGAGAAGAAATCATGAGAAAAATAGCAACAAGTTTACTCGCCATTTTCAGTGTGCTGCTAGTTTACAGCAGCACCTCAAGCGCCAATGAGGGAAGCATTGCCTTTGTCGGTGCACGTATTATCGATGGCACCATGGCCGACCCAATCGAAGACGGTGTGGTGGTCATCACCGATGGGCGCATTCGCACCGTAGGCCCGCGCAGTGCGGTAACCGTCCCTGCCGGAGCACAGATTATCGACGTGGCTGGCAAGACTATTATGCCGGGCCTTATCAATGCCCACGGTCACGTGGGTGGCACCCTCGGCCTGGAAGAAGGCCACTACACCACCGAGAATCTAGTGCGGCAATTAGGCCTCTACGCACGTTATGGGGTCACCACGGTGAACAGCCTCGGCGGCGATGAGGAGCAGGGTTTTGCCCTGCGCAATAGTCAGTTCGATCAATCCCTTGAGCGCGCCAGAATCTATGTTGCGGGCAGCGTGGTGATTGGCGATTCTGAGGCGGCAATCCGCGCCGAGGTGAATCGCAATGCCGACATGGGAGCGAACTTCATCAAGGTGCGAATGGACGATAATCTTGGCACTACGCCTAAGATACCAAGAGACATCTTCGCAGCCCTGGTCGATCAGGCCCATATCCGACGGCTGCCGGTGGCGGCGCATCTTTTCTATCTGGACGATGCAAAATTCATTCTTAATTCAGGCACTGATCTGATCGCACACAGCGTGCGGGACTTGCCGGTGGATGATGAGTTCATCGACCTCATTAATGACAGGGGCGTGTGCTACATCCCCACCTTAACCCGAGAGGTCTCGACCTTCATCTACGAGAGTGAGCCTGCGTTCTTCTCTGACCCCTATTTTTTAAAAGAGGCCGACGCCACTACTCTTGAGCAACTAAGAAGCCCGGAGCGGCAATCTCAAATGCGCAACAGCCGTGCCGCAGCCGGCTACAAGATCGCCCTTGAAGTTGCGATGGCAAATATCAAGGCGCTACACGACGGCGGCGTTCGCATAGCCATGGGCACAGACACGGGGCCACCGGCAAGATTTCAGGGTTATTTCGAACATATGGAAATGCAGATGATGGTGGATGCGGGAATGAGCCCAATTGAGGCTATACGCGCCTCAACCGGGGTCGCTGCCGACTGCATGGGCATGGGAGATATCGGAACCCTGGAGCCCGGCAAATGGGGCGACCTGCTGGTACTGGACGCCAACCCGGCCGAGGACATCGCCAACTCTAAAACCATAGCAAGTGTCTGGATAGCGGGAAACCGCGTTCCCGATTAGCTCCTAGGTCCTTCGCGCCAGGAAGCCAGCTCTGGCGCTTTAGTCTGTGGCGGTGAGAGCTGGGATGATTTTTTACAGATTGTCGAATAGTATTGGCTCTAGTCGGGGCGCCTACTGCCCTGGCTTGTGCCAGATAATTTTCAGAGTAGGTAATCAAGGAACGACTAACGCTCATGTCTGAGAACAACCCCCACCAAGCAGGCCGGCATTTTCTACAAATACCGGGCCCATCCAATGTGCCCGATCGAGTGCTGCGCGCTATTGCCCAACCCACTATCGATCATCGGGGCCCAGAGTTTGCCCAGCTGACTCTGGGCGTTCTGGACAAGCTTGGCGCTGTGTTCAACACCAAATCCCCTATCTTTATCTTTCCGGCATCAGGCACCGGCGGCTGGGAATCATCGCTGCTGAATACGCTTAGCCCGGGAGACAAGGTTCTGGCATTTGAGACTGGACATTTCGCAACCCTGTGGAAGAACGTTGCGACAAAACTGGGCCTGGAAGTAATCTGGGTGGAAGGAGACTGGCGTCAGGGCATCGATGCCGCAGTTGTTCAGCAGCATCTGCTGGAAGATCAGTCACATATAATTAAGGCTGTGCTGGCGGTACATACAGAAACCTCCAGTGGCGCGACCAGCGATATCGCCAAGATCAGGAAGGCCATCGATGCGGTCGAGCATCCTGCCCTGTTCATGGTGGATGCAGTGTCCTCTCTAGCCTGTACCGAGTTGAGGCATGATGAATGGGGCATCGATGTCACTATCAGCGCCTCCCAAAAGGGTTTAATGCTGCCGCCGGGTTTGTGTTTTAACGCTGTCAGTGAAAAAGCCCTGGCAGCCAGCAAGACTTCGACATTTCCCCATTCCTATTGGAGCTGGGGTTCCATGCTGGAACTGAATAAAAAGGGTTACTTTCCCTATACGCCAAGTACTAATCTACTCTACGGCCTCGATGAAGCACTCGATATGTTGCACGACGAAGGCATGGATAATGTCTTCGCACGGCATAGCCGTCTGGCACACGCCACGCAGTTGGCTGTAGCCGGTTGGGGGCTGGAGAATCTTTGTGTAAACCCTGAGGAATATTCAAACTCCACCACTGCGGTGTTAATGCCCCAAGGCCATGACGCAGATGCGCTGCGGAACATCATCCTAGAAAAATTCAATATGTCGCTGGGGATGGGGCTGGGCAAGGTGAAGGGCACTGTTTTTCGCATCGGCCATATCGGGGATTTCAACGAGCTGATGATGGCCGGAACCCTCAGCGGGGTCGAGATGGGCCTGAGCCTTGCAGGCGTTCCTCATACCAAGGGTGGCGTGAATGCGGCGCTGGAATTTTTAGCAGACACAGCGTAGGACACAGTGCCTGCCTTAAGCTTCTGCTTATCATTAACTTAGAGACATACTGAAGTCTAGAGGCATACCGAAGTTTCGAAACTCGAAGCCTAGCCAAGAATAATAATACTAAGAATAAGTGCCGGAGTTTTCATGGATCCATCTACTGCAGTCAGTATGAGCCCCGCGGTTTCGCTTGTGGGCTTCGCCGTTGTTATTTTTCTTCTGCTTTTTCTCATAGCCAAATGGAAATGGCATGTCTTCTTCGCCCTGTTGGTTCCGATTCTGCTATTCGGTGTTCTGCCCGGCGTGCAACAGAATAATTTTATCGATGCCTTCGAATCCGGTTTTGGAAATACCCTTGGGTCTATAGGTGTAGTAATCGTGCTTGGCTCCATCATTGCCGAGGCGCTGAAACATACCGGGGCTATTCAGGTTATCACTCGATCTATGGTAAATCTGATCGGCTCCAATCGCATGCCTCTGGCATTAACCTTGACCGGCTTTGTGATCGGTGTTGCCATTTTTTCAGACGTCGCCTACGTTATCCTTAATCCCTTGGTGCACTCGGCTGCCAAGAGTATGGGAGTGAGTATCGCCGTCATGTCCACCGGCCTAGTCGGTGCTCTGCAGCTAACCCATGCGATTGTTCCACCCACGCCGGGGCCACTGGCGGCGGCGGCCCTGGTCGGTGCCGACATTGGCAAGACGATTATCTTTGGCAGTATTGCCTGTCTGTTTGGGTCCCTAAGTTGTTGGGCATGGGGTGTCTATGTTGCGGGCCCACGCATTAAGACCCAAGCCTCAGATGAATTTGATGGCAGCGATTTCGATCACTCGGAAGAAGAGTTACCCAGCACCTTAAGCTCCTACATGCCCATCGTTATTCCTATCGTACTGATAGGCACGCAGAGTGTCGTTAGCCTGGTATTCGAGGAAGGTCATATACTCAGAACTATCTTCTCCTATCTGGGCTGGCCGGTAATCGCCCTATCGGTGGGTGTATGGCTAGCCTATCGAAATATTAAGAGTTTGGATGCGCGAGAGAAAGCCAAAGACCAATGGGTGGAAGCAGCCCTTAGAACCTCTGCAATGATCTTGGTTGTTACCGGACTTGGCGGCTCGCTGAGTGCGATACTGCGGGGCACACCGGCGGTCGATTTTATCGCCATGATGTTTACCGACTATGGCCTGCCCACTATATTACTGCCCTTTGTAATAGGCATTATTGGCAATCTGATCACTGGGTCTACCACTGTGGGAGTTATTACCGCCGCATCGCTGGTTGCACCGATGCTGGGAACGCTTGGCTTATCTCCGGAGGCTGCCATGTTGGCTGGCGCCAGTGGCTCGGTAATTATTAAGTATGTGAACAGCAGTTATTTCTGGGTGTGTACTTCGTTGACCAAACTTAGTGTCGCGGACGCCGTGTTTAGTTATGGGGGGGCGACCCTGGTCGGCGGCATTACCTCTTTTGCTGCAGTCTGCGTAATGTGGGTTCTGGGATTTATTTAAGCCTGCAAGAATTATTCTGCCAGAGCCATCTCCAGAACCCGCGCCACATGAATCGCTTCGCGGCTCGCCCCGTGCTTAATCTGGTGCCTGCAACTTGTGCCATCGGCAACGATCAGACAATCGGCATCGGCTTCTCTTACCGCGGGCAACAGACTTAGCTCCCCCATCGCCATAGATGTATCGTAATGCTTGGCATCGTAGCCGAACGATCCCGCCATGCCGCAGCAACTAGACTCTACTGTCTCCACGGCCAGCTCCGGCACCATGGCCAGCACTTGTTGAACCGACGACATAACAGCGAAAGCCTTCTGGTGACAGTGCCCATGCAGCAGCGCTCGTTTTGCCGGCACTGCTTTTAGTTTGAGCTGTAAATCACCCTTCGCCGCTTCCGCGACCAGAAATTCTTCGAAGAGAAAAGCCTGTTGCGAAAGCGCATCGGTTGCATCACCAGGAATAAGTGAGGGAAACTCATCGCGCAAAGTGAGCAAGCAGGAAGGCTCAAGCCCGACTATGGGTATGCCCTTCTCTACAAAAGGTTTGAGGCTAGTTATCATACGATTTGCCTCCTCTCGCGCCTCATCCACCATGCCGCTGCTGAGGAAGGTTCGCCCACAGCACAGGGGTCGACCCTTATCGGCGGGTTTGGCCGCGTGCACCGAATAGCCTGCCGCGGTTAATACCGCCAATGCCGCTCTTGCATTCTCAGGCTCGAAACAGGTATTGAAGGTGTCCACCAGCAGCACCACGTCTTTGCCTTCGGTCGAAATATCCACCTCGGGAGGCACTTCGATTTCCGCTCGAAACTGATCGCCTCGCCACTTCGGCAGATTGCGCCTGGCACTAAAGCCCAGCACAAGTTCCGACAGACTCTTCAAGCCGGGAATCTGATCACGCAGATTTAACAGCAAAGACAAGCGCCCCATGCGATGTGCGTAGCGAGGCAGATAGGCGATCAAACGGTCCTTCAAGGGCACGCTATTCTTTTTGTAATACTGGTGCAGGAATTCAATCTTCATCTTCGCCATGTCGATGCCTGTCGGGCATTCACGCTTACAGCCCTTGCAGGAAACACACAGGCTCATGGTGTCGAACATGGCGTCGGATGAGAGCGCCTCCGGCCCCAGCTGACCGCTGACCGCGAGCCGCAGCGTATTCGCGCGGCCCCGAGTGAGATGCTGCTCATCGCCACTCACCCTATAAGACGGACACATGACGGCGACATCTGACTTTCTGCAGGCGCCGTTGTTATTACACATCTCCAACGCCTGATTGAAGCTTCCGAAGTCCGACCAGTCCATGGTGGTGGCGATGGGGGCATTCGAATAGCTTGGCGAAAATCGGAACAGGCTCCTGTCGTCCATTTTTGGCGGGCGCACAATCTTGCCGGGGTTAAATGTGCCCGCCGGGTCGAAGCTGTCTTTCACCTCCTCGAAATTATCCACCATGCGCTGCCCAAACATAGGCAGGTGAAATTCAGATCTGGAGAGGCCGTCACCATGCTCGCCGGAGTGAGACCCCTTGTACTCACGAACAATCTCCAGAGTCTCCTCTACTATTGCCCGCATTTTCTGAGCGCCACTCTCTTCTTTCATATTAAGAATGGGACGAACGTGGAGGCAGCCTACCGAGGCATGGGCGTAGAAGGTGCCAGTTGTTCCATGTTTATGAAATATCTCGCTGACTCTACGCGTATATTCTGCAAGGTCCTTCAGATCCACCGCACAGTCTTCGATGAAGGAAACCGGTTTTCCGTCACCCTTCATCGACATCATAATATTGAGACCGGATTTTCGTACTTCCCAAATCGCTTGTTGAAATTCATTATCCGTCGCTTCGACAACTGAGTTCTCGGAACCCAGAGATTCCACTAACTCGACCAACTGCGACAGGCTGCGCAGCTGCGTCGCCTGCTCCTCGCCAGAAAATTCGACTAGCAATAGAGCCTGAGGCTCGCCCTGCACAAAGCGATCGACCGTCGATGCGAATATTGGAATATCTCTGGCCAGATCGATCATGGTGCGATCAACCAGTTCAACCGCGCTGGGATTCAGCTCGACAATATGCTGTGTTGCCTCCATGGCTTCATAAAAGGAAGGGAAGTGGCACACGCCCAGCGTCTTGTGCACCGGCAGTGGCTGTAGCTTCAAGTGAATACGCTGGAAGAATGCCAGCGTGCCCTCGGACCCCACAAGCAGATGAGACATATTCGGGTCTTGCTGTGTGAGCACGTCGATATTGTAGCCACCGACACGACGCAGTAGATCGGGAAAGCGCTGCGCTATTTCCTGCGCTTCCCTGTCGCCAAGAGCCAGCATCTTTGTGAATAATTCAATCTGCGCCGCGTCGCCATCAGCGAGCTTGCGTTCATGCAACGTCTTAAAATGCACCTGGCTGCCATCCGCCAACAGGCCATCGATAGCCTGTACATTGTGCACCATATTGCCGTAGCGAATAGATCGAGAACCGCAGCTATTATTGCCGGTCATTCCCCCCAGAGTTGCACGATTGGCTGTGGAGACATCGACCGGATAGAACAGCCCGTGGGGTTTAAGGAAACGGTTAAGATGATCCAACACCATGCCAGGTTGCACACAGGCGGTGCGGGCCTCGGCATCAAATTCCAGAAGCCCATTGAGATACTTCGTGGTATCCATGACCAGCGCCTCACCGATTGCCTGACCGGTTTGTGAGGTGCCAGCGCCTCTGGGAAGCACTGGAATACCTTCATCCACCGCGATCTGCAAGGCTATCTGTACATCCTGCTCGGTTTTCGGAACCGTAACTCCAATAGGCTGTATCTGATAGATGGATGCATCGGTACTGTAACGTCCGCGGCTAAAATCATCGAACAGCACCTCTCCCTGCAACTCCTTTCTCAGGCATGTGGCAAGGGTGCTGTCGTCGCTATAGACCATTTCTCGTAATCTCTTCTGTTTGCGCTAAATAGAGCTACTCTTTATATCAGCCTTGTTCGGCGCATTGCAAAATAAACTCAATGGCCTTACTGCATTCACCTTCCGAATTCGCGGGATTTACTTACCTCGCCGAACTAGTAGAATGTAAGAGTCTACAATCTTCCAGATTCGATTAGTTGCACGCTCTTAACAGGTGGTAGTTCAGATGACAGTCATGGCAGAAAGCGCGAGCGACTCAAGGCAGTTGGCCAGTAACGGCGATGCTCTTTACCGTTTCTCCAGCCAGGCTTTGCTTGCCATCGTCTGGACCAGCTCCTTCATCTTCGGTCTCTATATTCTTGCCAACTATGCGGCGGCGTATTTCGAGAATGACCTGCTGCGCTGGAATAATGTGCTACCGGAGATTTATGACCCGAGTCAGCCAAAGGCCTCCATAGGCATTGGCCTACACTTCGCAGCCGGTGGCTTTATCCTTGTTCTCGGTGGCATGCAGCTGATCGACTCAATTCGCAGCAACTACCCTCGCGTGCATCACTGGACCGGTCGTCTCTATATCTTCCTGTCTATGGTGGCAGCGATCGGGGGACTATCCTTCATCGCTATTAAGGGCACCGTCGGCGGGCTGGTAATGGACATTGGCTTCAGCTTGTATGGCGTTTTGATGTTTGTAGCCGCTGTGCAGACCGTGCGCTATGCCATGGCGCGTCAGCTGCTGAACCATCAGGCCTGGGCGTGGCGCCTTTATGCTCTGGCCATCGGTTCATGGCTCTATCGCATGGACTACGGCCTGTGGCTGATTCTTACTGACTGGGTTGGCCACACCGAGGAATTCAATGGCTGGTTCGATCACATCATGGCCTTCCTCTTCTACATCCCCAATCTGCTCATCGTGGAGCTGATGATCCGCGCCCGCTCCCAAGAGAGTAGCAAGCGGCTGCGCACCACAGCCTCGGTGACTATGCTCGGCTGCGGTCTACTGCTGATAATAGCCACCTGGGGATTCGCACGAGTGGCTTGGTTGCCTGCTATCGCGGATTTTCTACTAAGCTAGAAAATCCAGAATCAATCTAGAAACAACTCCGGCTTGTTCCTGCTGCACCCAATGCCCTGCACCCTCAACAAGATGAACCTCTCGCATATCCGTGCAGGCGCGCTCCTGCATGCGCTCGAATGCTCCCGGACTCTGGTAGGTACCCCAGTCGCTACTACCACTGATAAACATGGAAGGCTGATCGATGGTTTTGCCGGCATACAGCTCCACTTCTGCCCGGCCAATTGTGGTGCCACCCATGCGATAGCCATTTAAGCCGCCTTGGAAACTGGTGCGGCCATACTCCGCGGCATAGACTTGAAGCGCTTCGTCTGGCAACCAGTTAGCAGCGGCAATTTCTGCAGCGGATGGCATTTTCGCCGCCACTGTTTCCGCCATGCCTTCATCAAGGTTCATGATGTAGTACTCCGGCATCAATGCCCACTGCTCGGCTGTGCGCGCGTCGAGGCGATGGGGTTGGTTACCTGCCCAGTCGGCACTCTTGAAATGGTAATAGCCACGAATAAAGTCATGAATGCCTTGCTCGGCATGCCACATGTTTTCATTCGCTTCGCGGGTTCTGTAGTAACGCTGATAGTGTTTGCGGGGCCGTGGCAAGTTTGCCAGATCAGCGTAAACATCGGTGCTAGCCGAGACGACTGAGCGAGGCGGATCGTCAATGGTATCGAAGGGCAATGTTGAAACCCCGCCAAAAGGCGCGCTCATCATTACCACGGATTTGAAAATATCCGGACGAGTGAGAGCACACCAGCCCGCCAGTGGCGCGCCGGCATCGTGGCCAATAACGGCAGCAACCGACTCATAGCCAAACGCGGCAACCAGACCCAAGGCATCGCGAACTTTATTTAGCCGGCGAAAGGGTGTCAGGTCTGTATCGTAATCCGCGCTCCATCCGGTAGTGCGACCATAACCACGCACGTCTGGCGCTATAACGTGATAGCCAGCCTGCGCCAGCGGCACCATGATTCGTCGCCAACTGTAGGCAAGCTCGGGAAAGCCGTGTAGCAGCAACAGCGCTGGTCTACCAGCGGATTCATAGCCGGCTTCCAACACATGAATTCGCAGACCATTTATATCGTTTGCGAAACGGGAGCGAATGCCTGCGGGTAGCCATGTATCAGGATAAGGCTCCAAGGCTATGCCAACGTCAGTTATTGGAGCCGCAGCCACGCAAGAGGAAAGTGCTGTAGGGAAAAGCACAGCAGGAAGAAGTACAGAGGATGCTTGCAAGAATTGTCTACGGGAACAATCACTCATCGGTATACGCCTGAATTTTTAAATAGGTAAACTGAGGAACAGGCCTCAATCCAGAAAGCGCTCTAGGAAATTCGAATAACCTGGTCTGCTCCCTAAAAATCTATTCGGGCAAGCGCGATGCCACTCTCTCCGGCAACGACATACAGTAAATAGACTACACCGTCCTCGACAAACAAAGCGGGATCCCGAAGTTGGTTAACGTGTCCATAGGCTGTGCTTCGCATAGAAGGCTCCAGTGGTGCATTAGCACCTTCCCAATCGTATTCCGGTTGCAACACTATTCGCTCATCGGACTCTTGCCACTGCGTCCAGTCATCTCGAATATCAATACTGCTTAGCAGAATGCTTTCAGGGACATCACCCACTCTTGTCCAGAACACATACAAGTTATTGTCGCGAACGATCACAGCAGAATGGCGCATATTGGAAGCGAATAGACGAGGTCCAGTTTCGAAATTACTAAATCCATCTACTGAGCGATAGAACTGACCCGGCATAGCGAGCACATAAGTCATGTCCTCGTGCTTGAACGCGCGCATATAGGTGCGACCCAAGTCCTCTTCTTTTGCGACAAAGTTTATGCCATCGCTGGAGGTCGCTACTCGCGAGTGTTGCCTACCGGCGTCTTGGAGACCGTGGTAATACATGATGATAGTTCTGCTCGCCTCGTCGACGTGAACGTCGGGAGAGGCGATATGCGGTTCGGTTAGCTCTAATTCGAAATTGTGGGAGTAGGCAACGCCAGATGCTTCTCTGGCTGCAACTAACTCATCCAAGCGTCGTTGTGAAATTTCTGGCCTGCTTACCGAAAAATAGGAGTCCTCTATAGGTAGACTTCCAGGCTGGTGTATTTGCCAGGGTCCGGTTAAATTGTCTGCATAGGCGAGCCGGATATACAGACCCTTGTGATCTGCGAAATAGAGGTAGTAGCGACCAAGAGGATTCTCAACCCAATCCGGCACTCGTATTAGCGAAGGCCCCTGAATATTCACTCCTACACTAGGATGAATATCCGGCCCGATGAGTGGTCGGTCTAAGAGCCTTGTTATTTTGACGCTGCTAAGATCTGGCTGCTGCGCCAGTGTTGTCTGTGCAGCAGTTATCAAGTTCAAAACTAATAGTATTAGAACAGAGTGTGAGAAAGCGCGATGTAACTTTGCTCGCATATTGTTGCCTCTTTATTCCCGTCTTGATTATATTCGAACACTTAGTCCGCACTGTCTAGCCTGCCAATCTGTTTACCGTATCTGTGTTAGTCAATTAGGGATCGATCATACTCACTCTTAGTAAAAGATTGCCACAGCACGAGTAAATACACTGGATTAAAAACGCGTGGTCTCCCCCTGTTCTACCGAAGCAAGAACCGTTGCACACGCCTACCTTCCTGCTCCGCTACATAGACATTTCCCTTACTATCCACTGCAATGCCATGGGGAAGCTCAAATTGGCCTGGATATCTGCCGGGCCCTTCGCCGAAACGAGTGAGCCAGTCTCCACTAGTTCTCTCTAACACTTCCACCGCAACGGTATTTTGATTTAGCACATACAGAAATTGCTGCTGCGGATCGGGGGAGAAAGCGAGCACTACTGCATTACCTCTAATACCACTGACCCGGTCGCTGGCATCAGTAAGTGCGGTGAATGACAGTGGGATATTCCTCTGCAGGTTTCCTGCCCTGTCGAACACCTGAATGCGATCGGCGCGACGATCGCAGACGTACACCAGGCCATCGTTGGATACGCGCAGACAATGGGGCAGTTCGATGCGTTGATCATTCCCATCTCGCTGTAGCCTCCATTGACGCAGAAATGCCCCGGAGGAATCAAAAACGACGATACGGCTGTTGCCGCCGGGCAGTTCGCCATCGGCCACGAAAATCTCTCCCGTGCTCTCGTCTACATCTATGGCGGCAGGAAGAAAAAACTGCGCCCTGTCAGAATTCCTCGGCTGACCACTACGGCTCTCGTCACTGGAGTCGAATACATTGGCCTCGCCAATCTGCATTAGTAGCTCTTCATTAGCTGACCACAATTGTATGTGCCCCGTTGCTGCAGGCACCAACCACAGTGATCCATCGGCATTGGCATGACAGTCGTGCAACCTGCCGCCTATGAGACTCGCATCTCCCCAGCCTTTTACGGTATTTCCCTCAGTATCAAGCTGCAAGATGGGTGGCGCCCTCAAGGCCGCGTCCAGGTCATCCTCTACTACGTTCTGTCTGTTAAGCAGGAACACCTCATCATTGCGGCCAATACACATGCCGCCCAGGCCGCCGGTGAGCCAGCGCTGTCCTAGGGGCAGCCTGGGCCAGTTGCTGTCGAGCTCGAATCGAGGCGGGTACCAGTTGCTCTGGCGGTATTCGATTCCGCTGCCCTCTAGCGCATTCGCGAAAGCATCCATAGTTTCATCCACACTTAGGCCACCGGGTAAAGAGCTTCCCTCATAGTCCGGGTCATTTATCCTGCGCGCATAACTCTGATCATAGTGGTAGGTGTAGACGATGTCTGGGTCGATCTGTCTTGTGCACGCAGCCGAGTCTGCCGGCGTCATTCGTGCCGGCGGAATGTTCAATGGCATAAATGCCACATCGATGTTGCCTAGTGTCATCAGATCGTCTACGCATTCTGTCACTCCCGCAAACAGCAGACGCTTGCCGCCGACGGTTAACACATAGCCATTAGCATCCCCCTTGGGGTGCGCTGGCGCGCCCGGCGTCAGATCATAGGCATCGATTACCTCCACCAATACTTCCGCTTCGAACCCTGATACTCGCCGGCTATCGCCGCTGCCCATAATAACGGCATCGGATAGTTGGCCGGCGCTGTTTGCAGGCGCTATGAGAATTGTATCTTCGTCGCTGAGCGCATCGATGGCGGCTGTGTCGAGGTGATGACCGGGATTGTCAGTCACCAATATCAGATCGGCTATCTGATAGTTGCTCATGCTTATGGCGCTCCAGGGGTCTATCAGAACAACCATGCCTTGATATTGCAGCTGTACGCTTGAATGGACTAACGACGTTATGACAATGTCGCCCTTTTCAGCAGGGATCGTGTCAGCTTGAGCCTGGGCAGCCAGGCAGAAAATAAGTGCCGCCAGGCACTCTCGGTTGAGCTTGGGGAAGCAGCAAAGATGCATTAGTTGAGCTTGAATACGTAGAGTGCGTTGTGACCCGTTGGGCTGACCAACTCCGGTGCCAGAAAGCTGCCTATGCGCCAGGGGCTGCCGCCATCGCGACCGGCGGGAATAGCGATGTACTGCTCACCATCGATGGCGAAGCTTACGGGAAATCCCTGTGCCGAGGTGGCGAGACGACTGCGCCACAGCTCCTCGCCTGTTTCCACATCATAGGCATGAACATACCTGTCGTAATCACCGATAAACACCAGCCCGCCCGCGGTTGTTAGCGCGGCCGTAAGAAATGGCGCACGCTGTTCTATGCTCCAACTCTCTTCCATAGAATCGACGTCAAAAGCAGATAGTTTTCCGAATTGTCCTTCAGTGTTGGGCATCTCCATCCAGCGTCTGTCTCCCTGATTACCGCCGGAGCCAACTTCGAAAGTAACTTCCCGTGGTGACATTTCCATGCAGGACTGACTGAGGGGAATGACTAAATTTCGAGTGGGCGGATGATAACCCGTAGACTGCCAGTTATGACCGCCAGCGGTGGAGGGGCAAACACTCAGCCATTCTCCCACTTGCATATTACGAATGTCCTCACGATAACGCACCTCCCCGGTTTCCAGATTGATGTCTGAGAACACATTCTGGAATACGGTTTCCCTCAGGCCCATGAACTCACCTGTGCGGCGGTCGAGTTTCCACAGAATACCACTCTTGCCGATGGTGAAAAGATAGGGCTCGTCCACCAGATCGATCAGCACCTGCTCGAAGGCCTCATCCATATCCAAGGATTCGCCGGGCACGTGCTGGCGATGCCATACGATACGCCCATCCTTAGGATCTATGGCCAGGGTTGAGTTCGAATACAGGGCGCTGTCCTCGGTGGTGAGCCCACGACTCGCCGCCATCCAGGGTTTGGCCTGCGCTACGCCGAAGAACACCAAGCCCAGCGCAGGGTCCCA
Organism: uncultured Pseudomonadales bacterium; assembly: GCA_905478195.1. Lineage (GTDB taxonomy): Bacteria > Pseudomonadota > Gammaproteobacteria > Pseudomonadales > Pseudohongiellaceae > UBA9145. The sequence goes on along the minus strand of CAJQHM010000034.1, from coordinate 12,049 downwards.
GCTACCGGTAATCCATACATCGCCGCCACCGCGAAACTCCAGAGGCAGATCACCCCAGGTGTCGCCTCCCGCTTCTCCGGGTTGTGCGATGGTAAAGGTTTTCCACAATTCCTCGCCGGTGCTGGCATCGTGACCGGTGATGAAACAACTTTGTTCGAAGAAACGACCACAGCCGGTGATACCATTTATCACTACACCATCGGCGACGATTGGCCCGCTGGTATTGGAATAGCCCAGCGCCTCATCGGCAATCTCGCTGTCCCAGCGTACCGCGCCAGTGCGTGCATCGAGAGCCACCAGATGCGCATCGGTAGTCGCAACAAATATCATGTCTTCCCACATCGCCAGGGTGCGCAACAGGCCTCCGCTGCGGCCTCCTTCCGGGAACTGACGGCGGTATTCCCATAGCAGCGAACCATCACGGCCATCCAGCGCCTGAACGACATTACCGAAATTAGGAATGAAGATGATGCCGTCACGCACCAGTGGTGCCGGTTGGCTGCGCCCTGCTTCCATGCCCCACACCCAGGCAAGGCTGAGCGAACTTACATTCTCGGTGGTGATCTGATCCAGCGGGGTGTAGCCCTGACTCTGGGGGCTGCGTCGCCAGTAAGTCCAGTCTGCCGCTGCCGGATTAGCCAGCTCTTCACTGCTGACATTGCGGAATTTATCCATGGCGCTATTGTTAATGCCTGTGTAACTGCGGCTCAGCGCTCGGTCACTGGAATAGACGGTGGCTATCTCGGGCACAGCGTTGCGGGTGTGAGGCGAAGGCACGGTGCCAGCACGCCCGGGCACTGGTGTGCGTTGCACGCCACTTGCTACTGCGCTCACATCGCTATTGAGAAACACCACCGCATTGGCTGCCGTTAAGGTCATTGTGCTGCCAGCTGGAATATCGTTGGCACTCAGCAGAAAAGCAGAGACATCCTGATACTGCGACTCGCTGAGTGAACCGGGTGCCTGCGGAGGCATGGTCCGTCGTAGCATATCCAGAAATTCTTGCATGCCTCTATTAGACCAGTTATTACGAAAACTATTATCGGCGAGGTTAGGCGCCTCGAAAGAACCCGATAGGTCTGCAAGGTGACAGGCCGCACAGTTTTGTTGGTAGAGTAATTCGCCCCGATCTGCCTGGGCCGTTTCATAGTTGGCTTGTTGCAATTCCTGCGCGAGAGTCGGCCCTGATGCGAGCAGACAGGCAAGCGCCAGCAACTGTGGCAGCTTTATTTTGGAGCACTGTTCTCTCATGGTCTACTGCCTCTTCATACGCTACTGACTCACACGCAAAGTTTCCTGGCGAGCACGCCGCTCGGCGATGGCACTGCCGTATTGTTCTTCGTTTATATAGGTCATGCCAAGCCAGGCATGGTTCATCTCATCCACACCGCGCCTGCCGAACACCACCCACTGCTCCGGATCCGGATTGATCGGATTGTTAGCCGTATTGTCGAATACCGAGGAGAACTGCAACACCGTTCCCTTGGGCAGGATAGGCTTGGAATCATCCGCATAGATATAAGATATCTGCCAGTTATGGTTGTACTTGTCTACCTGACTCAACACCTCCTTACGGCCATCGGGATAGATCGCTTCCATCGTCATGACTCTGCCACGCATATGCATATGGGGTCGATAGCTGTGGATGATAGCTGGGGAGTCAAGCACGTGAGTGCCCTGCAAAACCTGATACCCGTGCGGTGGAATGACAATGTCCTGACCTCTGGCCATGCCGTTGAGACCATCGACACGAAACATCGCCTCACCCGCTGTTTCTAACTCGGGTCTCTCACCCTCAGGGTAAAACCACAGGCCTACCTCGACGACATCACCCGAGCCCCCTACGCCTACGGGGAAGTAATGCAGATTCCAGGCTATATGGCCATTGGTCGGCACACGCATTCCCGTACCCTCGGGATAGATTTCCCAGGACTTTCCTACCCCATAACGTGCCAAGGCTACGGAACGACGATCCCCTTGCTCCGGGTTTTCCGGAACCAGCACGGCATGGCCATGGTGCACCACTTTCTTGCCCAGCGGATAGGAGGGTTTGAATTCTGCGGCGCGCAACCAACGCTCCGTATCCAGACCATCAAAAGGCACGTCTGGCATCCACCACTGATCCTGGCCGTTGGCAATTACGTCGTAGGGCTTGGAACGAATAATTAAATCCGGCGGACCCATCTGTTCTTCTAACTGCCAAGCGCCACCGGTAGCAATTTCCATGGGCACGGGTAAATCTGCGCGGTCACCTTCGGGCGCACCGGCATCTGCCCAGGCGCCAATGGTGTCTATTTGCTCTTCGGTGAGCGACATATCGTTCTTGAATTCTTGAATACCCACCGTCGGATCCAGGTGCCACGGCGGCATGATGCGCTTACTGGTTCTATCCTTGATAAGCAGGGCGAAGGGGCGCACCTGCTCATAGGTAAGCAGAGGCATTGGGCCAATGCCTTCCGGGTTATGGCAGGAAGCGCATTTAGCCTGCAGTATCGGCGCCACATCTCGTGAATAGTTTGGCGCTTCCTGCGCAAGAACGGTGTTGGCCGCCGCCAAAGTTGCCATTGTCGCGATGGTTTTTAATCGAAGAGTAAATATCATAATGTTGAATCCCTGGAGCTGCTGGCTCTTCAGTCATCTACGTGTATTGAAAAATAGGCATTGGTATGACAGCAATAGAATTCGAATGCGGCAATATCATCAATAGTTTGCATTCGTATCACATACTCGCCCGGTTCGCTGATATGTAGCTCTACTGAAGTGCTAGAGCCACTGTCGTGCATATATTCTTTGTTAGTAAATTCTACGTTTCCTGGTCCACTATGGTGAGACCAACCTACCCAGACTTCGTCATCAGGGTGTTCGATGTGCGCGCTCAGGGTAATGAGTTCATCCACTTTCGACTGGATAACCTGGGGATATTGAATGCCGGCTCGCCCTCTAACGGCTTGCCGGGAATCGCCAAGTCTAACCAAGGGTGCAATGTCACCACGACCATCGGAGTTTGGCTCGTCCAGCACATAGGGCGCGATCACCTTGCCGGGCACATTCAGTTCTTGCCGATTGCTGTTCAGATGCCAGGTGATTCTGTTTCCAGCGTCAAAACCTGCTGGCACGTTAATGCTGAAGGCACAGAAGACATGACGGTACCGGGGCGGCAAGGGATCGAAATGTGTGGGCAGCATAACGCCAGCCAGATCCAGCCCCGGATAATCTGTCTCGAGGTAATTGCTCTCACCCAGGGGGATGTTAAGAGCTTCCTGGGTATTCATATTGAAAAAACCAAAGCAGATTGTGCGGCTGCCATCTTCGTTAGGAAACCAGCCATCGAAAAGTGGAATGACCGGTTGTCCCTTCGTGCGAATCACTTCGGCAGACCAGATTTGATTGGATAGCTCTATCTGTTGGGCGTGCGCACCCACGCTCAGGAATAGAGATAAAAATGCAGCGAAAAGTACGAGTCGTCTAGACATGATGCGCAGAGGTATCCTTTGGCTTTCTTATTATTGAACACTCTTAACAAGCTTGGAGCATAGCGAAAATCATTCTGCTTGTCGCGGGCTATGCTAGACTCTCCGAAAAATATTCGGGTGCATATAATGAGTCTATTTCGCCACATACCTGCTTTTTTATTACCCTTTTTTACTCTGGGCTTCGCCATTTGTCTATCCCCCATACTGTCCGCACAGCAGGGCGCTATTGCCGGAGAATGGCCCAGTTACGGCGGCGGTCTCGGCCACACACGCTATGCGCCGCTGCAGCAGATCGACGCTACCAATTTCGATCAACTGGAAGTGGCATGGCGCTTCAAGACCGATAATCTGGGGCCGTCACCCGAATACCGCTTCCAATCAACTCCGCTGATGGTGGGCGGCAAGCTATTCAGCACCGCGGGATCGCGGCGCTCGGTGGTTGCCCTGGATGCCGCAACCGGCGAGCTGCTGTGGATGTTTCGCTATGAAGAAGGAGTGCGCGGGGAGAATGCACCGCGTCAGCTTTCCGGCCGCGGCCTGGCCTATTGGCAGGACGGCAGCGAGTCGAGAATATTGTATGTCACCCCCGGCTATAGATTGATCGCCCTGAACGCTGACACTGGGCTGCCGTCGCTCGATTTTGGAATCGATGGTGTCGTCGATCTTAAGCAGAACCTCGATCAGAACATCGATCTGGAGACCGCCGATATAGGCCTGCATTCCACACCCATCATCGCCAAAGATGTGGTCATTGTCGGGGCGGCACATCGCACCGGAGGCAACCCCCGCAGCCGGGAAAACGTTAAAGGCTTCGTGCGTGCATTCAACGTGCGTACCGGAGAAAGGCTCTGGGTATTTCACACCATTCCGCAGCGAGGAGAATACGGTTTCGAATCCTGGGAAGGAGATTCCGCCAGCTATACCGGCAACACGGGTGTGTGGGCGCAGATTTCCGTAGATCCTGAGCTAGAGACCGTCTATCTGCCAGTGGAAGCCGCTACCGGCGATTATTACGGCGCCTACCGGCCGGGAAATAATCTGTTCGCCGAATCCCTGGTCGCTGTCGATCTACACACCGGGGATCGTAAATGGCATTATCAGTTAGTGCACCACGGCATCTGGGATCAGGATATTTCCAGTGCTCCTATACTTGCCGATGTGATGATCGCCGGCCAAATGCGAAAAATAGTGGCTCAGCCCACCAAGCAAGCTTTTCTCTATGTGTTTGACCGCATTACCGGAGAGCCTATCTGGCCTATAGAGGAACGCTCGGTAGAGATTGGCGACGTGCCCGGCGAATGGTACTCCCCTACCCAGCCCTTCCCTACCCAGCCTCCAGCCTATGACCGACAAGGTGTCACCACCGACGACCTTATCGATTTTACGCCGGAGCTACGCGCTAAAGGATTGGAGCTCGCCAGTTGGTATAAGCTTGGGCCACTATTTACACCTCCCGTGGTAGGAGACATCAATGGCCCACTGGGCATACTAATGGCGCCAGCCGCCGCAGGTGGGACTAATTGGCCGGGGGGCTCGCTTGATCCGGAGACAGGCATACTCTACGTATCCAGCAATAGCTCATTAGGCGCCCTCAGTCTGGTACCGCCCTATCGGGGCCAATCGGATATGGCCTATATACAGGGCAGCCCCATCACCGGACCACGCACCTCCGGTGGCGCCGGCTCAACTGCGGGTGGTGGCAGAACAGAATTCCAAGCACAACAGCGACAGGCACCCGTCTCCACTCGGGGCACGCCACCAAGGGGCATACTGGTTGATCGCCTGCCCCTGCAGAAGCCTCCCTATGGAAAAATAAGCGCGCTGGATTTGCGTGATGGCACCCTCGCCTGGCAGATTGTCCATGGTCAAACGCCTGACAGAGTCGCGAACCATCCGGCTCTTGCCTCTCTCGATATTCCCCGTACCGGGCAGAGCGCTTCCGTTGGCACCTTGGTCACCAAGACATTGCTGATCGCAGGCGAAGCAGAAATGACAACGGGCGATGAAGGTGAGCGCCGAGCCTTCTTGAGAGCATATAACAAAAGTAATGGCAAAGAGGTCGGCGCCTTGAAACTGCCAGCACCGCAGACCGGCTCTCCAATGACCTATATGCTTGATGGCGAGCAGTACCTGGTATTGGCTGTAAGTGGCTCCGGCTATTCAGGTGAGTTACTTGCTTTTAAACTGTAGGAGGGAGTGGGGATAGAAGGGAATGGGGACGCTGACAGCTTAACAACTTAAGCAAGCCCTCTAAGCCAAGCGCTTCACCTAGATTGCGAAATTATGGGCGCCTCTCAGCCCCTGGCTTCTTTTCTTGAATCCAGAAAAGAGGCGCTTTACAGCCTCCCTCTTAGCGTTTCTTCTAGAACTATCTATCCAGATAGCCCAGATAGTGTTTTTACTCTGACCTTTTTGCTTTAGTATGAGTCGCAATCTCACTGACAATACGGCGGAACGACCATGGCTTATTCACTCATCGGTAAGAATTTTACGCCACCGGATGTACACGGCAAGGTAACAGGCAAAGCCAAGTACGCGGAAGATTTCAAGGCGGAGGGCATGCTCTATGCACGCCTGCTTACCAGCCCGGTTCCCCATGCCCGAATTCGACGCATCGATACCAGTGCGGCGCTACGCATGGAAGGCGTTGTAGCCGTACTTACCGCCGACGACGTGCCCAGCACCGAGGGTGTTGCAAATCATATTCTGACCAACGAGCCTGCCTATGTGGGCGATCCTATCCTGGCGGTTGCCGCGGTAGATGAGAAAACTGCCGAAGATGCCATCGCGGCCATCACCTTCGAGTTCGAACCACTGCCCTTTACCGTAGACCCACTGACCAGCCTGCGCGCCGACGGGCCCGATGCCCGCACGCAGGGAAATGTGGGCAATTCATCGATACGAGAAGGCATACGTTCCATCAAGTGGAGCGACGACGAATTTGCTGCGGCTGGCGAGTACACCCTGCCCCAGGGGGAAGCTGCCGTCGAATGGAGCGTGGGCGATCTTGAATCGGGCTTCGACGATGCCGCCTTCGTCATCGATGAAAGCTTTGTAACCGCCAGTCACTCCCACTTGTCCATGGAGCCTCGCTCGGTGCTTTCCTACTGGGAAAACGGCAAGTGCTTCGTCTACGGCTCGAGTCAGAGCCAGAGTTTCCCGGTGCCCGGCCTCGCCGCCTACATCGGTATCGCTCCGGAAGATCTGGTGTTCGTGGCCGAGTTCTGTGGTGGCGGCTTCGGCTCCAAGGGCGGCGCCTATCCGAGCATGTCTATTCCTGCACATATGTCACGCCTGATCGGGCAGCCGGTCATGCTGCGCATTAGCCGCGAGGAAGAGTACTACATAGGTTCGGCGCGACACGGTTTTCAGGGCCATATAAAAATGGGCTTCCGCGAAGACGGACGCATCACTGCGGCCGATCTTTATATCGTCCAGGACAATGGCGCCAATGCGGGCTTCTCTGACTGGCTGTCTGCCGGAGACGCAGTCTCTCTGGTATATCAACCGCTAGCCATGCGCTTCCGGGGAATACCCGTGTTCACCAATACTCCCTCCAAGGGCGCACAGCGCGGCCCGGGACAGAATCAGGTTCACGCCGCTATAGAGCCCTTACTCGACAAGGCCGCCAGGGAGTTAGGCATAGATCGACTGACGATCCGCAGCATCAACGCCCCAGAGAGTGACGACCACTACGGCCGCAGCCAGAGCTCTCTCACCAGTGCACACCTGCCCGAGGCACTGGCAAAGGGTGCGGAACAATTTGGCTGGCTGGAGAAGAGCAGGCTAAGCGGGCAACGCATAGGTAACAAGATCATCGGCGTCGGCGTCGGGCAGGCCTATCACTCCGCCGGCAGCAATGGATTCGATGGCCTGGTGCGAATCTCGCCGCAAGGCAAGCTGCATATCCATACCGGAGTCGGCAATCTGGGGACCTATTCCCATACCGCTACCTCGAGGGTGGCCGCCGAGATTCTGAAGTGTAACTGGGAGAACTGTGTAGTCGAGCGCGGCGATAGTCGTCGTCATCTACCCTGGAACCTGGGACAGTTTGGCAGCAATACCTCATTCACCATGACCCGTACCAATTACGTTGCCGCCATGGATGCTCTGGAGAAATTGCTGGAAATCGCCGCGCTGGATCTGGGCGGCTCACCCGCCGACTACGACATCGGTGAAGAGAAGGTATTTCTTAAGAGTGATCCTACCGTATCCATTAGTTACGCGGCGGCAGCGACACGCGCCGTTGAGATAGGCGGCAAGTATAGCGGCCAAATAGCACCGGAGGACATTAACTCAATGACGCGCAATTCGGTTGCGGCGCTGGCTGGCACCGGACTGATAGGCGTGGCGAAGGACAACCTGGAAAAAGATGGGACAGTGCCGGCACTGGCTGCGGGTTTCGTACAGATTGCACTGGATACTGAAACCGGCAAATATGACATCCTCGATTACGTGGGCGTTGCCGACTGCGGCACCGTATTGCATCCGTTGGGTTTGGGCAACCAAATTAAGAGCGCCGCCTTCATGGGTTTTGGTATGGCCGGATTCGAGCGCCATGCCTACGACCCACAGAACGGCCTGCCGGCTAACACCGGTTTATATCAGGCCAAGCCGCCAACCTTCCTCGATGCAGCTACCGATATGAGCTGGGCTGCCATCGACAAGGCCGACCCGGAGAATCCGGTTGGCGCAAAAGGCATAGGCGAGCCAATTCTGGGCTGCGCCGCTGCTGCTTTACTCTGCGCCATCTCCGATGCGCTAGGCGGACATACTTTCAATCGCGTGCCGGTTACCGCCGACATGATCGTCAATGCAGCTAGCGGCAGACCTCAATCACACAAGCCCTTGCAGACGAACACGACATAAAAAATTAAAGGGGTCGGAGGGATTTAAATTAAATCCCTCCGACCCTTTAATTTTAGTAGTAACAAGCTGTGTATCTAATACTGACACAGAGGGCACCAGTATATTCGGCGAGTCGAGATTAACTCTTTGATGATTTCCTCACCACAGTTATAACAAGCCCTATTTTCCCTGCCGAACACAGCATGCCTGAATTGCTGACGCTTCAACCCTTCCTTCTTTAGGGCCAACACTCTCTTTGGGGGATTGGTAATACCCCCAGTTTCATATGCACGCTGACTTATCGACAGGGTACTGCGAGCGAGCTTATTGTTTTCTTTCCGATCCAGCTCTTGAGGTTTTGCGCGAGGATTGATGCCCGCTTCGAACAAAATTTCGGACCGCAGATAGTTACCCACTCCAGCGAGAAATGACTGGTCAAGATAAAGAGAAGCCATACTGCGTCGTTTGAACTGCTGCGTAAGCAAACGCGCGGCGATGTCGCGCCACACAAGCTCAGTGTCTAAAATATCGGGGCCTATCTTTGATAGGAAACTGTGATTATAGATTCCTTCTTCATCCAAAACTTCGATAGTAGACGCACTGAATAAGAGTGCACTGTGCTCATTCGTATGCAACGCCAATCTCAATGAGCGACGCGTATTGGGGTATTTGTCTCGCTTAACTACCCACCAGCGGCCATAGAGCTGATTATGAGAATAAATACAGAGACCATTATCGAAATGAGTAAGCAGTGCTTTGCCGCGGGTTTCTATCCGGACAACAGCACTGCCGCTTAGCATCTCCTCATGGTGTTTCAACCAGGGCAGTCCAAACTCTACAGTCTCAATGGTCTTGCCAACCAACACTGAAGCTATCTTGTCCGCCGCGCGGCGTATTTCCGGGCCTTCAGGCATCTTTTTGCTATACCCTGCGTGCTAGCGCGACACTTATTACAGAACCAAAGCCAACGAGCCAACACCAGCCCCGCACAAACACATCAGGCGCTAGCACCTGCAACTTAACGGCCTCGTCCCGGTGCTCTAGCTCGTCCTGTCGGCATTCTTGCAGAATGTCAGAGATATCCGAGTAAAGCGGCTTATCACTTAATCGGTCTATTTGCTGGCTGTAGTGCGAATCGACGAAACTTTCGACAGCCTCAATTGTCGCAAAAACCGCACTGGAACTAATCAACGCTGGGATTGCACCTGTGCAAAATCCCGCAATTCGCCAAAGCGGCAATAGCAAGCTACGCTGGGAAGCCGGTAATATGGATTCTATGTGCTGTAAATGTCGCTTTTCGGTTTCCCGATGTTTCGTCGCAAAGCCGCGTACTTTTTTGCAGCTAGACATAGCCAAAATACCATCGTAAATCGCTATAGCACCGGTTTCTCCGGCGTGATCGGTACGCAGCTCTCGCTGCAGCCAGTTGTACGTTCCGTCAGTTTTCGGTTTATTTGTGCGCATAGAATACTCTACGCGCATTTTTCAAAATCAGATCCGATGAGCTAGGCTCCATAGTATTGAGCTTAACCACCGCGCCAATTTCTTTCTAGCTAGACTCTGAACGCGAATCAGTTAAAAGAGTGGTCTAATTAATCAGCTCTAGCGTAACTTATTGTATGAATGGAATTAATAACTCAAGTATCGACCCTGCTGAAGTAGCCTTCTTTCGAAGACTCTCGGCGGTATGGTGGGACCAGAACGGGCCCTTTCGACCGCTCCATCAATTGAACGAATTGCGTATTCAATGGATTGTCCGACAACTCACTCTACTCGGTATGGCCAGCGAGAGCGAGCAACCGCTTGCTGGCTTAAAAGTACTGGATGTCGGGTGTGGAGGAGGCATTCTCAGCGAATCCATAGCCAGACTCGGAGCCGAGGTCACGGGAATCGACGTGGTGGATAAGAATATTCATACGGCTCGCTCTCACGCAAACCAATTCGGCCTAACCATCAATTATCAGGTAACAAGCCCTGAAATTCTTGCTCTAAAAAAACAGAAGTTTGACGTTGTATTCAATATGGAGGTTGTAGAGCATGTCGCCAATCTAGACAGATACATGTCTGCCTGCAATAAGTTAGTCAGCCCGAATGGGGCCACCTTTATAGCAACTATCAATCGAAATCCCATCGCCTGGTTAGTAGCTATTGTGGGCGCGGAATATCTCTTGCGTTGGCTGCCAAAGGGCACCCACAGCTACAGCATGTTGCGTAAGCCAAAAGAAATTCTATCGTATCTGCAGCGCGACCATTTTGACACTCAATCCTTAACCGGCGTTAGTGTGAACCCCCTCCGCAAAAGCATGTCGCTGAGCCGTAACACTCTCGTGAATTATATGCTGTGCGCGCAGAGAGCACCTGCTCTTGAATAAGAAACTTTGCTCTTCGACAGATATAGCGCTAGCAACAGGCTTGAAAAGAACGCTTCATAGCAGCGGGGCTCTATACTTTCTTTCCCGGCAACCTTCCCATCCAAAGCGAGTGATGGATAGAATCGACGAATAGTCACTATGTTGACAGTAGACTAACAACTTTGAAGCATAGACTAGTCTCTAGTCGTGAACGCAGGGTATAAATATTACTATGGATCTCATCTTCTTTGACCTAGATGGCACGCTTCTAAATAGCGCCTCTGAAATATCCCCTTTTACTAAAGCGACTCTTAGCCTTCTAGGCAAAAACAACATTGCCTATACCATAGCTACGGGTCGCACCATGCTTTCGGCAAAGAATATTCTGAAAGGCCATGTTTTTGGATTGCCGCAAATTTACAATAATGGAGTGACGATATGGGATCCTGTTGAGCAAAAGCTAACTCTTGAAAATCTACTCAGTAAAACTGAAATTTCAAAAGTAATGAGTGTTGCAGATGCTCATGGTATTACGCCTTTCATTCACGCCATCGATAATCATCAACACTGTATTTATCATGCAGCACCGCTTCATGATGTGGAAAAAGAACTGATCAGCAAGCACTATCTTGATATACAAGCCAAAATTTTTCCGATAGAAGAGCTATCTCCCAATAGCCAGGTCACTAATATTAGCATGATAGGTTCTGCTGATGCCGTTGCTGTAATGTGGCGCGAATTCAATACACATTCAAACTTAGTCGCCTATTCCGGACCTGCCATAGAAGGCCAGCTATTTAGCTGGATAGATGTACACCATCGCCTAGCTAACAAAGGCGTTGCCGTTTCTACCCTGAGAAACCAATTAGGGGCAAGCAATGTAATCTGTTTTGGCGATAGTGATAATGACTTAAGCATGTTCCACCTTGCCGATGAAAGTTATGCTCCAGAGAATGCGAAAACGACCATCAAAGAATTAGCAAGCGATGTAATTGGCCATAATCATGCCGATGGGGTTGCTCATTTTCTACGGGAACGTTTTTCTCTTTAGAGGAGAAATCTTAAAGGGGTAGTAGGGATTTAATTTAAACCCTACTACCCCTTTAAGTTTTTTATTTAATCTAGCTCGCGAATATCAAGCAGTCGTCGAGATCGACTTCATCGCTTCCGCCACTGCCTTGTCATAGCAGCTGCGATTTTCCATTAGCTGTTTAACCGAGCAAGTGCGTTGAAAATTCTGCGCGCCACACACCTTCTTGGCTGCACGCCGAATCTGACTCTCAAGCTCTTTTCTGCCATAACTCGAAGCGGCATCCGCAAGAGTGTAGGTAATACGCACCTTTCCTGCCGTTACATTTTCCACCGCAATATCAGCGC
>CAJQHM010000033.1 GCA_905478195.1 uncultured Pseudomonadales bacterium | reverse complement strand
GCCTCTGCGGCGGCCGCTGCAAGCGACTCCTGCAATTGTGCTAACTGAATATCCTGTAAGCGAATTATTTCCTGCGCGGCGGTGATCTGCGCCTCCAACTCAGCCATGCGAGAATCTAACTCTTCGCGCTCTACCCTCGCACGATCGGCCTCTTCCTGGCGTTGTGCAAGCTGAGCTTCTAGTTCAACTATGCGCTGATCCAAGGCTTCGCTCTCGGCATCAGCTAGTTCTGCAGAGCCACCACTAGCGTCGATAGCATTATCGGAACTCACAACACTCAATTGCCCTTGTGGCTGATCATCCTGAGACGGTTCAACGCTGGTCGGCGCTGCCAGCGGCTGCACATCCACTTCTGCAAAATCTGTATTCTGACGCGTCACCTCGTCGGCCGCATCTCGCGGATCGATAGCCTGTATCTCTGCCAGACTAGGGATTCGTAGAACCTGACCGCTGCGAAGCTGGTTAATATTGCCTGCAGCAAAGGCGTCGGGGTTTACCTGTTGAATAGCCAACATGGTCTGCTGCATGGAAACTGAATTATCTGGCCTTACCTGCATAGCTATGCCAGAGAGTGTATCGCTGCCATCGGTCTCTATAGTCCCTGGCTCGACCACTTCCGGCACTTGGGGTTCTTCAGCAGCCTCAATAGCCTCCTCAACTTCTGGCTCAGCTTGCGCTACTTCTTCTGCGACCGGCTCTTCTGCAACGGACTCAGCGATGGGATCTTCTGCAACGAGCTCTTCTTCTCCAGCCTCTTCTTCTGCAACCTCTGCAACCTCTGCAACGAGCTCTTCTTCTGCAACCCCTGCAACGGTCTCTTCGACAACTTGCTCAATTGGCTCGTTTGCTACGATTACTTGTTCTTCTACGACGGTGGGCTCCGGCTCGGCAGTAATGACTTCCGGCTGAAGATTCGCAGCGGAGTTCGTAGAACTCGGTGTAACTGCCACTGGCGTAGTCGCCACCTCGACAAAGGGTTCGGCTGACGCAGGCTGAGCAGCTGTGGGAGCCTGCAATAGTGGGCTAATCGGCTGTCTTACTTCGGCAACCGATTGTCGGTCATTGAATACGGGCAGATCCAACAGGACTGTGTGCTCGCTCAGCAACCGGCCGTTAGGCCAGCGCGTATCCAGGATAAAACTAAGATAGGGCTCGCGGACTATCTGCGAGGAAGTCAGAATGACAACGTTGCCGTTAGCAGTAGATTCAACGCTAAATCGAATACCAGAGAGGAAGCTTTCACGCTGGACGTTAAAGCGCTCGAAATCAGCGGTGGACGCCATGGAAACACGAATATCTTGCAAACGCGTGTCGCCGAGTTGAATCAGCTCAATGCGCAAGCGCAGTGGCTGGTTGAGCGAGGACTCCACGGTCACTGTACCTAGCCCTAAGGCGTACAACTGTGTCGCCATACTGCAGAGCAGCATGGTCAGAGTGACGACGAATTTACGTAGCATAGTCCCTTAATCTCTCAACAGGTTTCCGGCATTGCTCCGCAGAAACAATGCCCGCCCCTTCAATAACTCTCTCAATCAGCATGCCGGTTAGTAAACACTAAGCTTGAAACGACTAACTTATTGAGAATGTTTCTTCACTACAGCTTGTAAGTATTCATTATAAATAGCTTTTTATCAACTCTTCGGCTATCTGAATAGAGTTGAGAGCTGCTCCCTTTCGCACGTTGTCGGCAACCACCCAAAGATTCATACCATTGGCAATTGAGATATCCTGCCGAATTCTTCCCACAAAAACTGCGTCCTGGCCCGCAGATTCGTGCACTGCCGTGGGATATCCGCCGTCTACGCGCTCGTCGATGACCGTAACGCCGGCAGCATTTGCCAATAAGTCGCGTACTTCTTGCTCACTAATCGGTTTGTGCGTTTCAATCTGCACCGCTTCGGAGTGCCCGTAGAACACCGGAACACGGACACAGGTCGCACTAACCTTGATGCTTTCATCGCCGAATATCTTCTGCGTTTCCCACACCATCTTCATTTCTTCCTTGGTGTAGCCGTTTTCAAGGAAGACATCGATTTGGGGCAGCACATTGAAGGCGATCTGTCGCGGGTACACCTTATATTCGGCCTCTCGGCCGTTTAGTAGCTCGCCAGTCTGCTTGGCCAGCTCTTCTACCGCCTGATTTCCAGAGCCCGACACAGCCTGATAGGTGGCAACCGAGATTCGCTTGATACCCACCGCGTCATGAATCGGCTTTAGCGCTACAAGCATCTGCATTGTCGAGCAATTTGGGTTAGCGATAATGTTTCGGTTGGTGTACTGCGCGATAGCGCCCGGGTTCACCTCCGGCACTACGAGTGGTATATCGTCGTCATAACGAAAGTGCGAGGTATTATCGATGACCACACAGCCCGCCTCGCCTGCCTTTGGGGCATAGTCGGCGGAAATGCTGCCACCTGCGGAGAAAAGACCGATCTGCGCCTGGCTAAAATCAAACTCGGCCAGGTCTGTTACCATCAGGGGCTTATTATTAAACATTACCGTATTGCCGGCGGAGCGCTCACTCGCCAGGGCAAACACCTGGTCTACCGGGAAATTCCGCTGTTCCAGTATGCTTAGCAGAGTTTCCCCCACAGCACCGGTAGCGCCCACAACTGCTACGTTATACTTTTTCATGCTTCTCTCTCTAACCTCTTGATATAAATGTTATTTTCGTACAGGTGCGGCTGGCGAATACCACCGCTCCTAGTAAAACATGCCTAATTGGGAGCCTAAGTAGTAGTCGCGTTGGTCGTCGTGAAATACCAGGGAGCAGAGTTGCGCCAATTGTCTTCGAAGCTGCGTATCTTCTCGGCATCTTTAAGCGTTAAACCGATGTCATCCAGACCATTCAGCAGGCAATGCTTACGAAACTCATCTACCACAAATGGAATGCTGGAGCCGTCAGGCTTGGTGATAAGCTGCTGCTCTAGATCCACTTCCAATTGATAGCCTTCGCTTGCCTCAACCTCGTCGAAGAGCGCAGAAATAATGGCCTTGTCCAGCACAATGGGAAGCAAGCCGTTCTTAAAACAGTTATTAAAGAAGATATCGGCGAAGCTAGGCGCCAAAATCGCGCGGAAACCGTAATCATCAAGGGCCCAGGGAGCGTGCTCTCTACTGGAGCCGCAGCCAAAATTGTCTTTAGCCAGCAAAATTCTCGCACCCTGATAGCGAGGCTGATTCAGCACGAAGTCCGGGTTTAGCGGCCTGTTACTGTTATCCGCATCGGGTAGCCCCTTATCCAAGTAGCGGTGCTCATCGAAAAGGTTAACCCCGAAGCCGGTACGCTTGATGGATTTAAGGAACTGCTTGGGGATGATAAAGTCTGTGTCCACATTGGCGCGATCCAGCGGCAATACCAGCCCCTTCTCTTTAATAAACTTGTTCATATTTACCTTTTAACTCTTTGTTATATATGGTTTAACCCAAATCCCTTATGTCAACGAAATGCCCGTGTATGGCCGCCGCAGCTGCCATGGCGGGGCTAACGAGATGGGTGCGTCCGCCAAATCCCTGTCGTCCCTCAAAGTTACGATTTGAGGTGGAGGCACAGTGTTTGCCTTCCCCCAATTGATCAGCATTCATGGCGAGGCACATAGAGCAGCCGGGCTCTCTCCACTCCATTCCCGCCTCGAGGAAGATTTTGTCTAAACCCTCGGCCTCTGCCTGTTTCTTGACCAGGCCCGAACCGGGTACAACCATGGCCACCTCAACACTTGAGGCCACTTTCTTACCCTTTACCACCGCCGCGGCAGCGCGCAAATCCTCGATACGTGAATTCGTGCAGGAACCGATGAAAATACAGTCCAACTTAATGTCCTTGATCGCCGTACCGCCCTGCAAGCCCATGTACTTAAGCGCTTGCTGGATATTACCGCGCCTGGTTTCATCTGCCTCTTGAGCAGGATCCGGCACATTCCCAGATATTGGCGAAACCATCTCTGGCGACGTACCCCAGGTCACTTGAGGCTCGATTTCCGCAGCCTGCAGGACAACAGTCTCATCGAACTGTGCATCTGCATCACTTACCAAAGAGCGCCACGACTCTACCGCTGCATCCCATAGCTCACCGGCGGGGGCGAAAGGCCTGCCCTTGATATACTCTAATGTGGTTTCGTCCACCGCAATCAGGCCAGCTCTCGCGCCAGCCTCGATGGCCATATTACATACCGTCATTCGTCCCTCTATAGACAGAGCCTGTATCGCTTCTCCACCAAATTCGATGGTAAAGCCAGTACCTCCCGCCGTGCCGATCTTGCCGATTATAGCTAGAACTATGTCTTTCGCTGTGCACCCCGGTTTTAGCTGCCCATCCACTCTCACCAGCATATTCTTGGCTTTTTTCTGCATCAAACACTGAGTAGCCAAGACATGCTCCACCTCTGAAGTACCGATGCCATGGGCTAGGGCACCCAAGGCGCCATGTGTCGAGGTATGAGAGTCGCCACATACGATAGTCATTCCCGGTAGTGTAGCGCCCTGTTCTGGACCAACAACATGCACGATGCCTTGCCGGTCATCGGTCATTTTTAATTCGAAAATGCCGAATTCTTGGCAGTTGTCGTCTAGAGTGCGCACCTGAATCTTTGAGACAGGGTCTTTAATACCTTCCAAGCCCTGCAGTCTCTCTTCCGAGGTAGTCGGAATATTGTGATCTGGTGTGGCAAAGTTTGCATCAGCTCTCCACGGGAGGCGGTTCGCGATCCGCAGACCTTCGAAAGCCTGTGGCGAGGTGACTTCATGGATTAAATGACGATCGATATAAATCAGGGCGGTACCGTCTTGTCTTTCTGTTACTAAATGGGCGTCCCAGATCTTGTCATATAAGGTTCTACTGCTCATTTTCCTCACCAATACTGCCTATGCAGTTTTAATATTTTGGATTAATTAAATTATTTAAATAACTGATATTAAAGATATTTAAAATAGATAAATCAGCATAAAAGAATGCTCTATATCGTCGTTTTTGGGAATCGTAGCGCAAAATTCTGGCCACGATCTCGAAGCAGATGGTCTATGAGAACTAGCGCCAGCATGGCTTCCGCTATAGGCGTTGCTCTAATACCTACGCAGGGATCATGACGCCCAGTAGTTATGACTTCATCCGCCTCACCGGCGATATTGATGGACTTGCCCGGCAAACGAATACTGGAAGTAGGCTTCAGCGCAATGCTAGCGAGGATATCCTGCCCGCTTGAGATTCCGCCAAGAACGCCACCGGCATTGTTTCCCTCAAAGCCCTGTGGCGTTATTTCATCGCGGTGCTCACTACCTTTCTGCGTGACCGACTCGAATCCCGCCCCGATCTCTACACCCTTCACGGCATTGATACTCATCAGCGCCTTGGCGATATCCGCATCCAATCGATCGAATATTGGCTCACCTAGCCCAATCGGAACATTTGACGCACACACATTGATTCTGGCGCCTATGGAGTTGCCCTCTTTGCTGAGAGCCGCCATATACTCTTCCATTTCCGCAACTTTCGACGCATCTGGACAGAAGAAGGGGTTGTTCTCGACTTCCTGATAATCAACCGAATCGATCGAAATTGGGCCGAGTTGACTAAGATAGCCACGAATCTCGGTACCACAGGCCTCTAATAGGTATTTCTTGGCTATGGCACCCGCCGCAACTCGCATCGCCGTCTCACGCGCTGAAGCGCGCCCTCCGCCTCGATAGTCGCGAATACCGTACTTCTCCCAATAGGTGAAGTCAGCATGGGCTGGGCGAAACTGATCTTTGATCTTGCTGTAGTCTTTGGAGCGCTGATCTGTATTCTCGATTAGCAGGCCAATAGGGGTTCCAGTGGTCTTGCCCTCGAATACACCGGAGAGGATTCTTACCGTATCGTCCTCTCGACGCTGCGTGGTGAAGCGACTCTGCCCTGGCTTGCGACGATTCAGATCGTGCTGCATATCGGCTTCAGTCAGCTCCATACCAGGAGGACAGCCGTCGATTACGCAGCCGAGCGCAGGCCCATGGCTTTCACCAAAGCTAGTTACCGTAAACAATTTACCGAAACTGTTTCCTGACATACGAACACTCAAATAGAGAATTTATTCTGACAAATTCTGACAGCAGGGCCGAAAAACACGCGATTGTACACTAATTAAACTGTTCTCTGTACTGCTGTAGTTGCCCGCTGGTAAGGGCTAGCACCCCTTCCCCGCCATGCTCGAAGTCCAACCAAAGCAAGGGTACCTGCCGCAGCCGCTCTGCTAATTGGAAATGGCTGTAGCCCACTTCCATCACCAATAAACCGCCCGCTCTCAGGTGATCGACCGAATCCCGCAAAATTTGAAGAGGTATCTGCAAGCCCTCATCAGCGCTGAGCAGCCCAAGAGTGGGCTCGTGGCCGAACTCGTCCGGCAAATCTTCAAATTCTTGCAGGGGAACATAGGGCGGATTCGCTACTATCAAGTCATAGCGGCCACTCACATTGACGAATAGGTCGCTCTCGATGCAATTAACACGAGCTTCCAGGCCATGCAGGGCAATATTTTTTTTTGCCAATTCCAGCGCATCTGCGGATATATCCACTAGATCAATCTGACAATCTGGCCACTGCAAGGCCATAGCAATTCCAATACTGCCGCCACCGGTGCAAAGATCCAATACTCTGCTTGGCCGATCTTGCAATAAGGGTTGAAATTCGCCCACTATTAATTCTGCAATGGGCGAGCGTGGCACAAGCGCCCTATCATCACAGAAAAACTCGTAGCCGGCGAACCAGGCTCTGCCCAACAAATAGGCTGTTGGAACGCGTTCGTCTATTCGGCTCTTTAGCAGGGCCTCTAGCGACTCAAGTTGCTGTGCATCCAACACACGCTGCCCGGCACCGACATCAGTGAAATCGATACCCAAGCAACCATAGACAAGATAAAAGGCTTCATCCGAAGGATTATCCGTACCATGGCCATAACAAAGCCCGGCGGCATCTAACTTTAGCGCTACCTCTTGCAAGTAGTCTTCAATGGTCACTTTACTCTCAAAGCTTCTTGGACTGAATAGGCAATTGTAGCTGAAAATGTAATCTGGCAATCGATAAATTGCGTAGAATTCATCAACAGGCTATTAATATATGCTAGTCTCTCGCCCCTAAAGTAGAAGCGGCAATACACAAATTTAATAGATATAGAGAGGTCGACTAGCCGAAGATCTCTAGAAACGGTGAATGACTATGGAACAGGCTTTTTTGGATATTCTTACGCAAATTGGCGAAGACCCTCAACGAGCAGGGCTCGTAGACACCCCAAAGCGGGCAGCAAAGGCTATGGAGTTCCTCACGCAAGGCTACTCGATGGATATCGACGAAGTCATCAACAACGCCATGTTTCCATCTGACACTGACGAAATGGTAATCGTAAAGAATATCGAACTCTATTCCATGTGCGAGCACCACATGCTTCCTTTTATAGGAAAGTGCCATGTGGCATACATACCGAATGGAAAAGTAATAGGTCTTTCGAAAATAGCCAGGGTTGTCGATGTTTACGCCAGACGTCTTCAGATTCAGGAAAATCTAACAAATGAAATCGCTAACTGCATAGTAGAAAAGACCAACGCTGCGGGCGCGGCTGTTATTATCGAGGCACAACATATGTGCATGATGATGCGCGGCGTACAAAAGCAAAATTCGATAATGACTACGTCTTGTATGCTCGGCGCATTCAGAAATAGTCAGTCGACACGTGCGGAATTTTTATCTTTATTAAATAAGTAACTAACTCAGCGCAGCACGAGTTCGATGCGCTGGCTACAATTATCGACTGCGCAGCTCGGCGCTAGCGGCCCCACTCCGGCTGCCTCAATTCGTTCTGCCGAAATACCAGCTGCGATTAATGCCTGTCTTAGCGAGCTCGCTCGCGCCGCGGATCGCTCCATTAACTCCTCTAGAGACCGCCCTTCCTGGCTTAGGTGCGCGACCAGATAGACAGACACAGACGCATCGGCCTGAAGCGCAGCGGCAAGAGACGCTATATCTAAGGAGGCTGGCAAACGATCGTTCGATTGAAAGTCTATCTCAGGCAGGATCACACTGCCCTGCTCTCGCAGTTGTTGCAGAAGACCTGAGCTCGCACCAGAACTCACCGACGCATCCTCTACTTGCGGCTCTTGAATTGCCGCAATCTGTTCCGGATCCTGAGTGCCGCCGGGCTCGATGACTTCAATATAGGCATAGATTTTTCTGTTCACCCTAGTGATGATATAGAGCGAGAAGTAAGGCGCATCCTCAACATCAGCCCTGGAGCGGAAAGCCATATAATACTGATTGCGCTCGGGGCCATACAATATTCGATTTCGAAATACGTCGTTAGCCCAATAGTTACTGCTCCCGCACGCTCTGCCCTCGCAACTAAAGAGCACTTCATAGTTTCTGCTTTCGAGCTGCTCTTGAAAGAACTGATAAACGTCTGCGCCGGAAAATTCCTCTGAAATCTCGTAGTTTATCTTAGTGACGTCCCCCCTGAGCCTTTCGGAATCCTCTGGTATCACCTCACCACGAACGCGCTCTAATGCGCCGAGAACAACCTGATGGTTTATATCTCGCTCTAACTCTCTCTCTATGATTTCCGAATAAGCAAATCCAGTGATGAGACTATGGTCTGTAAACCCAATTTCCACAGCACTCGCCTGCCCAAAGCTCAATTGCGCAAAGCCAGCTAAAGCCAGGACCATGAAACAAACTCGTTTAGTAGTTGTACACATCTGAAAGCTCATTTTTGTTTCGTTCTACAATAGCTCTACACCTACTCAGATACAGAGTTACGGCTCTAAGATATAAAGAATTTCGCCACATCCGGGAGCTACTACATCCATCGACACACAATGTAACGTGGCGTTATCTACAGGCCGATGAGTCTCCATAGTGCCATCCACCAACACCGACAGCAAGTTTGATAAAAATGGATTGTGACTTACCAATAGCACCTGTTGCAGATCGTAACCCTCGATAGCATCCATCACGCCGTAGACGTCTCCGTCGGGCGCAATACCCGCATCAAGGGTTAAATCCAATTCAGGAAAAATCGGCATCATTGAAGCAGCTGTCTGCTGTGCTCGCGTGTAGGGGCTACAGATTACCCTATCAACTTGAGGAGAACGCTGACTAAATTTTATTGCAATCGAGCGCGCCTGACCCAGACCCTTTGGTGTTAGCTCTCGAGCCGAATCAGATTCCGCTCTATCTTCGGCTATCGCATGGCGCAGTAAATACAATAGCATTATATGACTCCGTTCAACTCTTGTTAGTTTCTAATAGCAGCAGTCACGCATCATGAGGCGGCGGAACCTTCGTCTTCCACCTTTTTAGCTGAGGCTGCTATCGGCGCTGAAGACTTCTTCGCTGTCTTCTTCTTAGCTTCCGTCTTCTTTGCTGCCTTCTTCTTAGCAACCTTTTTCTTTGCCGGTTTTATCGAGGGGCTTTTGTTCGCTGCAGCTTTCTTTGCAGCCGGAGTAGCGGCCTTGCTGTTGTCACTAGGGGGCTTGTTTCTTTCGCTGCGAGAAGCTGGTGCCTCCTGCAGGGAATCGACTTCGACTTCTGGCAAATCCGAAAATGGAAAAGGCTTCACCTCGGAGAGATATGTCAAAAATTTAATTATCTGAGACACATACAATTCAAGCGTTGCTGAGAAGTATCTGAGATTCGCGTTACTGTCCCCCGTTACAAGGACGAACAAAGCCTGTGCGATGCTCAACACCAGGACTAGCGGCAGAATTATAATATAGGACGCTAACGCAAAGACGATCATGAACAGCACACGAATCCAGACCGAAGGCTGTTTAATATTATCTACA
>CAJQHM010000032.1 GCA_905478195.1 uncultured Pseudomonadales bacterium | reverse complement strand
ACGCCCAGCCAATAGGTGCCGGGCGGCAGGGTGTTTTCTTGGAGTTCGGTGCCACACACGTCTGCCCCGAGGTCGACACCCGTCGCGCCGTCACCGAATAGGCCGGTGCCGTGATCGATACACGGATCAAGACAGTCGTTAACTGCAATATATTTGAAGTTGCTGGCCTCGCTCCATGCGCTCATCGCGCTAATAAAGACGGTGATCCAGGTGCCGCCGGTGGGAGAGCTTCCGCTAATGCCCACGTGAAAGACCGCCTGCGAGCTTTCCCCAAAATTCTCCGATATCTCGAAGGCATTGCTGGAATGAGTGGGAAGTAAAAGTATGAAAACTAAGGAGACAACTCTCAGGACTTGCTCTCCTAGTTGTCTATAAGGTCGGTGATGCGCGACTTAAATTCCTCAACAGTCAGTGCTCGCTGAATCATGATTGGGCTGGACTCGGTCATGACGCCGGCAGCTATGTCGGTGTTGCCTTCTACCACCGACAGCGGTTTCTTGATGCTGGGGGGTATGGATGAGACCGGCTCTACATCGGTAACCGGCTGATTTCCAGCGGTGCGCATTCGACGTACGCCATCCTCTTCGACGATAATGAAATGTCCCTGAGACCAACCGATCAGAGGATTGATAAGATCGCGAGACATGGATTCGACGAAATAGATTCCCTGTTCCGCCATCTCGGGAATGCGCATCCCACTGACCTGTACTATCTGCCCGTTAAATGCGCCCCCCATGAATTTCAGTTCTACACTGTCACCCGAATAATCGCCCTTGATGATGTCATCGATTCGAAAGGTGATATAGGTGCTAATTATGCCGCTGCTATTATCCTGACGTGTTTCGCTGTTGATTACCTCGCCCTCGAATACGAATTCGGCATCGGCGGCAACCTTATCGATATCCATGGCGAGAATGGTGGTCGCGTACGCAGAGTTCGCGGCAATAGCAGCGAGTAGACACAGAATACATGTAGTAGCTGCCAGCAGCTGTTTCGCATGGATTGCAAAATAGGCCGAGGGAAGGCCTGCAAGAATCGCTGCCGTGATATAACTCTCGGAGTTCTCATTAAAGAGGGTCGGGTTGATCGCGTAGTTCATAGTCGGCATTCCTGATGAGGCCCTTTTGAAGTGGCTAAGACTACGTGCAAAGGACTCGAGAATTATAATGCAGCAATATAGTCAAAGACAGGCAAGGGCTCTAGTTTATTCTCTGGTCTCTCATAATCCTTGAAGCCTGTCTCAGAAAGCAGAAATTGTCCCACATTCGACTGAGGGCCTGGGAATTTGTTCAATTTACTCTATCAATAACCCATGGGCCCACTTTTTGCTGACAGGGAAGGAAATTATTGAAAATATAGACAGTAAGCAGTTCCTTAGAGGGCCGTAAATAGGGCTTCACGCTGGCATCGCGAGCTGGCGGATAGTATCCTCAGGCCTAGCTTTATTAACAGAACAATAAGACTCTACGATGCAGTCTAGCTATATAGCCAATATTATCTCTGGCGGTCTAATTGCCTTAGTCAACATCTCGGTGGCCGTGTCGGTTGCGGCGTTGCTATTCGCGCAGACTGATCAGCGTCTTATGGTGCCGGGCATCGCCATACTGCTAATCGGTACGCTGGTGACTGGGCTGGGTGGCACCCTGTTCAGTGGCTACAAGGCCGTTGTCTGCTCGCCGCGCAATGGCTTGATACCGGTGTTCGCGGTAATCGTTAGCAGCATCTACGTTAGCTTCGGTTCCGAGTATTCGGTCGGGGCGGAAGCCACGATTATTGTCGCCATCATGGTGACGACAACGTTTGCTGGTTTGTTCCTGCTTCTGCTTGGCCGCTTGAAACTGGGCAATCTAGTGCGTTATATCCCCTATCCGGTAACGGGTGGATTCTTCGCCGGTATCGGCTACATCTTCATACAGGGTGGCCTAACCGTAGCGAGTGGTCGCGACGCCGACCTTGGCTCGATTGCTGACCCTCAATTTATTCAACTCGTTACGCCGGCAGTCGTGCTCGCTCTCTGCCTGATCATCGGAAAGATGTTTAGAGACAATAGGCTTTCTGTGCCGGGCATACTGTTGCTCACGGTACTATTTTCTATGGTGTATTGGCAATAGCTGGTATCGGCCGAGACGAGGCTGCTGCCAACGGTCTGCTGCCAGTCATTAATGCCGCTGGGACCCTCGTTCCGATTTTTCATTTTGAATATCTACAAGAAGTTAGATGGCTGGCTATATGGGAGCAGCTCGGTGGTATCGTCGTTGCATTACTGTGTTCCATGATGCTGCTGCTCGATGTTTCCGGTATCGAGCTAATCGCCAAGAAAGATTTAAATCCAGACCATGAATTAGAAGTCATGGGCTATACCAATGTTGTGAACGGAATGCTGGGCGGTTTTCCTGGTGTACATGACGCTTCGGACACGGCACTGGTAGATCGCCTAGGCGGCAAAGACAGACTGATGGGTATCGTCAATGCGATTCTCGTCGCAGCGGCGATCCTGGCGGGCACCGAGTTCATGGAACTGGTGCCCACATTCCTCTTGGGTGGATTGCTAATCTATGTTGGTTTGGAATTTTTAATCGATTGGCTGTGGAAGGCGCGTGATGAGCTGCCTCTTTCCGATTATGTAGTCGTTATTCTGATCCTCATCGTAATTATCTTCTCTGATATCCTGCAGGGCGTCACCTTCGGCTTCTTTGTGGCCATTACTCTCTTCGTTGTGCGCTATTCGCAGCTAAGCGTAATCAAGATCGAGACTAACGGCAGCGACCATGCAAGTAATGTAGACCGCGACCTGGAAACGCGGGAGCTACTTAACAAAGAAGGGCATCGTGTGCTGATCATGGTGCTGCAAGGATTTATCTTCTTCGGCACTGCTGACAAGTTGATCAGCGCTATACGCAATCGCATCATGGAAGTGGAAGGTAGTAAGTTCGATTTTCTCGTCCTCGATTTTCATCACGTGAGCCAACTGGACACATCGGCAATCGTAACCTTCTCGAAGCTTGCGCAACTCAGTGATCGTGTTGGCTTTCACATCATAATTAGTAGCGCAGATCAGAAGTCCTTAAAGCAATTGGTTAAGCACGACTTCTTCACCTTCGGTGATCAGCGCTTGGAGCGACGCTACAAGGAGCAGTTGGATATGGCGGTAGACTGGTGTGAGAGACGTATACTTCGGGATTTGAATCTGAATGCTGAAGAGCAGAATCTTGAATTGCACGACGTGCTCGGTCGCATTGCCTATGAAGAAGCCGACGTCAAACTGCTATCTGATTTCTTCGTCATCGAAAAGAGAAGGGCTGGCGAATACCTGTTCAATGAGGGCGATAGAGGCGAGAGCCTCTACTTTGTCGGTTCGGGTACCGTCGTAGTTGTGCTTAAAGTGCAAGACCAGGCAGAGCGTATACTGCGAAAATACAAGGCCGGGGCTATTCTCGGAGAGATGGCTATCTATACCGGTGAGAATCGAACCGCTTCTGTGCGCATCGAGGACGATGCGGTTCTGTTTAGGTTGGACAAGGATAAGCTGGAGGAAATGTCACGCAGATTTCCAGCGTCAACAGCTGCGCTGCATACTTACATCGTCAAGGTCTTATCCGAAAGGTTGGGCAGAGCGAATAGAAACCTGAGTCGCTATATCTAGTGAGCCTTCCTCTACAGGGTCTTACTCGACCGGGCGCAATACTACCGGCACCATCTCACTACCTTGAAACCAGCTTGCATCGATGCGCAGCAATTCTTCGCCAGCCTCATCGAAACGCAGGGTCCCGGTAAATTCAACGTCTAGCCTGCGAATAATGACTGTGAGGGAGAGTCCTCTGAGGCTCACTCTGTCTGCCGGCATGCCATAGATTCCCAAGCCATCACTAATCATTGAGGCCGAATATTCGCCATCCGCCATAGTGATGTTGAAGATTAGACCTAGATCATCTTCGCCTATAACCAGCGGCCCACCCCAGGAGCCGACCAAGGGGGTTGCGCCAGAATCCTGTGCCGTAGCGGAAGGAAGGAAGATCAGTAGTGCTAATAGGGCTGCGCTGCTTAATGTGTATTTCATAGGCCGGATGTTAAGCCGCGAACTGTTCTAGCGCAAGCCGATTGGATGCTGGGAATGCCGGATAAGCCATGTTTGGTGAATCTTCTTCTGCCGTTGAAAATCTTTGCCGAGGCTGGCTGTTGTGTAATCTTGTACCTCATATTTTCTGAGCACCTCAGCGTCCAACTTGAAGCTGAGTTTGTTGGTCGAGAATATGAGCAGGCCACCGCTTTCAAGTTTTTTCATGGCCTTGCGAATCAGTGAAAGATGATCTCTCTGAATGTCTAGCACGTTGCTGGTGCTCTTGGAGTTAGAGAACGTCGGTGGGTCCAGAAAGATAAGATCGAATTTCTCGTACTTGGAATCCAGATATTCGATGCAGTCAGCTTTCTTCAGGCGGTGACTCTTGCCACCCATTTTATTAAGGAGGTAGTTTTTTCTAGCCCAGTCGAGGTAGGTGTTTGAGAGATCGATACTTAACGTCGAGGACGCGCCGCCCAGCGCAGCTTGTACGCTGGCAGTTGCGGTGTAGCAGAAGAGATTGAGGAAGCGTTTCCCCGAGGCATTCTCTCGAATAAACTGCCGAATCGGGCGGTGATCCAGAAATAATCCCGTATCCAGATAGTCTTCCAGATTTATCCAGAAGCTGGCGGGCCCCTCCTCGACAGTAAAGAATGCGTGGGCCTGGTCTTGCGCTTCATACTGCTGCTTGCCACGCTGGCGCTCCCTGGATTTGAGCACGATGTGTTCAGGCTCAATGCCCAGAACTTCCTGCACCGCAGCGATGGCCTGTTCACGCCGCGCGGCCGCCTTCGTCTCATCGATGGAGGCCGGAGCCTGAAATTCCGCCATCTGCACCCGTTTGCCGTAAATATCGATGGCGAAGGCATATTCCGGCAGGTCGCGATCATACAGGCGATAGCACTCGATATTCTGCTGTCGTGCCCATTTCCCCAGCACGCGCAGGTTCTTGCGCAGGCGATTGCATAGCATCGCGGTGCCATCGTTCGCGGAGGGATCTGTTTCTTTTTCTGAGTTCATAGCGAGATTGGAATAACCGTTGCTTGCGCTGGATATAGGCTTAATTGTTTGCCTTAACTGCTTGGCGTGGCGGAATGTGAGGCTCACATGATACGCGAGATAACCAGATACAGAGAATAAAGTTTATGGGACAAGAAGAATTAGAGCAGATGACCGAGGTCTACAACATGCTTGTAGCTTATCTGGTCAATTATAGCTTCCAGATATTCGGTGCAGTTGTGGTGCTGGTTCTAGGTGTTTTTGTCGGAAGGCGACTGAGCAATCTAGTACTTGCCCTGTGTGCAAAAAAATCATTGGATATAACACTTAGCCGATTCTTCGCGAGCTCCGCGCGCATCGCAATAATCTCCTTCTCGGTGCTGATCGCTCTGTCAAAGCTGGGGATACAGGTCACGCCTTTCTTGGCAGCAGTTGGCGCCCTGGGTTTGGGAGCTGGCTTGGCTGTTCAGGGGCTATTATCAAACTATGGAGCGGGCTCAGCATCATCTTTACGCGGCCATTTGTGGTTGGCGATACGGTTCGCATTCATGGTGTATTTGGCGTGGTTAAGGAAGTTCATCTGGCATTCACCCTGCTTACCAATGAAGACTAAGAGTTAATCATCATCCCTAACAAACATATAGTGGGCGAGATACTGCATAATTCCCAGACAGATACAATTCTGGAGCTTTCAGTTGGTGTCGCCTACGACAGCGACACAGATGCGGCGATGAAGGCAATAAAAGCGAAGCTAGAGAATGTCGAAGGCCTGAGTCAGGAACGAAATATTCAGATCGGCATTGAAGAGTTTGGTGATAGCGCGATCAATATCGCAGTTCGTGGCTGGGCGAAAACCCAAGAGTTTCATCAGATTCGGTTTGCTGCGAATCAGGCGATCAAAGATGCGCTGACTGAAGCCAATATCTCGATTCCCTTTCCGCAGCGCGAAGTGAGAATGCTGTCCTAGCCTTAAGGGTTTTGCTTTCGATTCCTTTTGATTACTAGTGTTTGCCCATCATCGAGTTGATGAGGCCCGGCAGTTTCTCAGTGTCATAGGGTTTCGAGATGCAGGTTATATGGTCTGATTCATCAATCTTGTCTTTTAGGCTTTGCTGAGTATAGCCGGTTGCTAACAGAATAGGTGTCGTCGGCTTCTCTTGTAGAATGCGTTTGGCCATGTCGATTCCATTCATTCCGCCGGGCATCATGATGTCTGAGAATACCAAGTCGATGTTGGGGTTGTTGTTGAAACGCTCCAGCCCGGAGTTGCCATCGTTCGCCGCAATAACGCTGA
>CAJQHM010000031.1 GCA_905478195.1 uncultured Pseudomonadales bacterium | reverse complement strand
CCGCCGTGGCGGGTTCTTTGGTTATGGCGCGCCCGCCAGGACTCGAACCTGGAACCCCCGGCTTAGAAGGCCGGTGCTCTATCCGGTTGAGCTACGGGCGCGGAATGATTTGCCTGGCCTTGTGGGCGCTGGCGAATCGGCGTGTATTTTACACGAATTCCTCTGGCTGACCATTAGTGTTGCGCGCTAGCGTCGAAATGCTTTATTTGGAGGATTTTTCGTTTTGTTGTTCATCTTCGCTGTTGTAGCTGTGATGGGCATGGGGAGTGCCAGTGCAGCCCACGCCGGTGTACATGCCAGACATGACCTCGTTCAGGCGCTGATAGCAGGTAGCTACCCTGCCCAGTACTCCCTTCCCGGGATTTTTCAATAGCTCTGGTGAACGCAGGTTTAGAGACGATATTGGCGTCGGTGCGCCATCCACGGTTTTCGTTTTGGGTTCTGTCATAGCAGGATTCTAAACAATAGCCTGTCGGTTTTGAACTGATGATAGACCCCCATAGTACGGATTTCAGTTCGGGCGAGACACTTGTAGGAAGATAACAAAACAAGGAATGCGACAGATAATGGGGTGACTGACGGGGTTCGAACCCGCGACCACCGGAGTCACAGTCCAGTGCTCTACCAGCTGAGCTACAGTCACCATTGATCGCTTTACCGCGGGATTCTAAGGACTAGGATGAATCCGCTGGGGTGAACCAAAAAATTGGTCGGGGTAGAGAGATTTGAACTCCCGACATCTTGCTCCCAAAGCAAGCGCGCTACCAGACTGCGCTATACCCCGATATTGGGTCTTGAACACTCGAAATCACATCAAATTCGAGAGGTCGGCATAATACTCACGTCCTCGTAACCAGTCAATGCTTGATTGTCTTCGATTTCGGCTAAAGCCGCTGTGACTCGGGCGTTGTGGACAAGTGAAACGTCTATTTAGCGCTCGATTCGCCAGCCACTGCCGTCGGCACCGTCTTCTACAACAACCTTTATCGCCGCTAATTTATCCCGAATCTCATCCGCTAGCGCCCAGTCTTTGTCTGCTCGCGCCTGTTTTCGAGCAGCTATAAGCTGATCAATCTCTTCTTCATCTACGTCGGTAGCGACGTTGCTGCGCAGAAATTCTGCTGGAGTGCTCTGAAGAATCCCCAACAAGTTAGCTAGTTTTACCAGCAAGGCGCCAAGCTGATTCGCAAGAACTGGATCACCCTCTTTCTGCTTGTTAATCTCCTTCACGATCTCGAATAACACACTAAATGCTTCCGGTGTATTGAAATCATCATCCATCGCCGCGAAGAAGGCCTTCTCGAAGCGGCTATTTGTAAGAGACTTTGCAGAGGCTATGTCCAACCCCTTCAGGCAATTATAGAAGCGCTCCAATACACTGGTGGACTGGCGCAAACTCTGCTCGGAATAATTGATAGGACTGCGATAGTGACTCGCGATAAGCAAATGGCGAACTACTTCGGCGTCGTAGGTCTCTAAAATTTCTCTTACCGTGAAGAAATTATCCAGAGACTTGGACATCTTCTCGTTGTCGACTCTAAGTGGACCATTGTGCATCCACACATTCGCAAACTGGGTATCCGTTGCCGCCTCCGACTGGGCAACTTCATTCTCATGATGGGGAAACAATAGATCCGAGCCGCCACCGTGAATGTCAAAATTATCGCCCAGGCAACAGGTAGACATGGCCGAGCATTCGATATGCCAGCCCGGCCTGCCATAACCCCACGGCGAATCCCAACCCACGCCATCGTCCGGAGAAGACTTCCATAACACAAAGTCTCTGGGATCTTTCTTTAGTTCACCTACTTCGATTCTAGCGCCATCCAATAGCTCATCCAACTTCTTCTTGGAGAGCTTGCCGTAGTCGGAAAAATTCATCACCGAGAAATAGACATCGCCGTTGGGCGCCCTATAGGCCATGTCTTTTTCGACGAGCAACTTGATCATATCGACTATCTCGGTGATATGCCCCGTCGCCCTGGGCTCAACATCCGGGGGAAGTACCGCCAAGGCCCTCTCATCCTCGTGCATCGCCTCGATAAAGCGATCGGTTAGGTCAGAGAACAGCTCGCCATTCTCTTTCGCACGATTCAAAATTTTGTCATCGATATCGGTGATATTACGCACATAATTAACATCGAAACCGCGCTTGCGCAGATAGCGCGTCACGACATCAAAGGCCACCAGCATTCGAGCATGGCCAAGATGCAGATAATCGTAAGTCGTTATGCCGCACACATAAATGCCGATCTTGCCTTCGACTAGCGGCTTAAATTCTTCTTTGGTTTGCGTAAGGCTGTTATAAATTTTTAGCACGGGTCACTCTTTCTTCAGTTTTTTGGCTAGGCTGAACGCTGTAAGTCTAACGTCTCCGGCCTACCAGGAATCACGCAGCGTAATAGTTCGATTAAAAACGAGCTTGTCCTCACAGGATTCTTTCTCGTCTCGACAGTAATAACCCTCTCTCTCGAACTGAAAACTAGTAGCAGCTCCCTGTTCGGAAATTGAAGGCTCTGCTATGCAGTTGTTTACTCGAATCAGGGAATTCTCATTCAAACAGTCTCGAAAGTCTTCGATATCCTTGCTCTCCGGATTCTCGACATTGAATAGGCGGTCGTACAGGCGAGCCTGTAACGGCACCCCTTTCGATTCAGACACCCAATGGATGACGCCCTTAACCTTGCGCCCCTCGGGCTTCTTGCCCAGCGTATCGAGATCGATGCTGCAATGTAGCTCTACAATTTTTCCAGCATCGTCTTTGATGACATCATCGCACTTTATGACGTAGGCGCCGCGCAGACGAACTTCTCCGCCAGCGGTCAGTCGCTTGAAGCCAGGCGGTGGAACCTCTTCGAAGTCCGACCTGTCGATGACTATGCGCTGAGTGAACGGCACGGAACGTCGCCCCATCTCTTCATTCTTTGGGTGATTCGCCATATCGAGGGTTTCGAGGTGATCGGCAGGCACATTAGTCAGCACCACGACCAATGGATCGAGTACACACATAGCGCGCGGGCTGTTCTTGTCCAGATCGTCTCTGATCGCATGTTCTAACATGCCCAGGTCGACTATGCTTTCGCTTCGCGCCACGCCAACACTCTCGCAAAAATTGCGAATCGCCGCTGCGGTAAACCCTCTTCTGCGCAGACCAGCCAGAGTCGGCATACGCGGATCATCCCAGCCATCTACGACATGAGTATCAACCATTTCCTTAAGCTTACGCTTGCCGACGATGGTGTAATTCAGCTTTAGCTTGGCAAATTCGGTTTGCTCCGGCAGTACGTAGTCGTAGTCTGACTTATCGAGGTCGCTGGCATGATGCAGCGATGCCAAAGACAGGTTATGCAGTATCCAATCGTAGAGTGGGCGATGATCTTCAAATTCGAGGGTGCATAGGGAATGGGTGATGCCTTCGATTGCATCCGAGATACAGTGTGTATAGTCGTAGGTCGGATAGATGCACCACTGAGTGCCCGTCTGATGATGTTCGATGTGCCTGATGCGATAGAGCACCGGATCGCGCATATTCATATTCGGCGATGCCATGTCGATCTTTGCACGCAGACTGCATGCTCCGTCGGCAAAATCACCCGCGCGCATACGCTCGAATAGAGCCAGGTTCTCGGCGACGGCACGGTCTCGATTAGGGCTGTTCTTGCCGGCCTCCGTTAAGGTCCCACGGTATTCCCGCGCCTCATCGGCACTCAGGTCACAGACATAGGCCTTGCCCGACTCGATAAGCTGTACCGCAAAACCGTACAGTGGCTCAAAATAGTTAGAGGAATAACGCACCTGGCCATTCCACTGAAAGCCCAGCCAGGAAATATTGTCTTTAATCGCATCGACATACTCCTGACTCTCTTTTTCTGGGTTTGTGTCATCAAAGCGGAGATTACACAGACCAGAATTTTCCGCCGCGACTGTGAAATTAAGGCAAATAGACTTGGCATGACCAATATGCAGATAGCCATTAGGCTCTGGAGGGAAGCGGGTGTGCACGCGCCCACCATGCTTATTCTCTTTAAGATCATGAGCAATTTTGTTGCGAATGAAATTAGACGAAGTACTGCTATCGACAGCCCCATCGTTTGGGGTGCTATTGGATTTTTTATCTGTCATTGCGAGGGTTCTTCTGTCTTTGCTGGTTCTGCTGGCATCGTTCGTCAACATTGCACGTGATAATTGTACGGCAATCTGAATCTGAGACTGTCGTGGCGCGCGTAAAACCCTTATTATAGCGGTTTCTGCATTGTCATAACAAAATGTTTCCTCGGCGGGCAGGACGCCGACAGAACTTTGATGCAGCTTTAAATGCGACTATAGCTATAACGATAGCCATAACTGTAGATAGACACACCCTCTGCGACACCTCCCTTGCCGAGCTCTGCCACTGTTCTGGCAGGCTCGTAAGCAAGATTTAGGCACTAACTAACAGGTAGTAGACATGATCATAATTAAGACCAACTACGGCGCAATTACCGTAGAGCTCAACTTCGACAAGGCACCAATTTCGGCAGCGAATTTCATCGAATATGCTAAATCTGGATTCTACAATGGGACTGTATTTCATCGTGTTATTAACGACTTCATGATTCAGGGCGGTGGATTCGAGTCTGGCATGCAGCAGAAGGACAATGGCACTCCCATCGAAAATGAGGCAGACAACGGACTGAGCAACGATATAGGTACTCTGGCCATGGCCAGAACAGCCGTGCCCCACTCCGCCACATCGCAGTTTTTCATCAATGTCGGTGACAATCGCTTCCTCAACCACAGCAGCAAGACGGATCAAGGCTGGGGCTATGCAGTCTTCGGAAAAGTAACCGATGGCATGGATGTAGTAAACAAGATCAAAGAATGCGAAACGAGCTCACAGGGTGGCCATCAGGACGTGCCGGTCAACGAGGTAGTCATCGAATCAGTCGAAATCACTGAAGAAGACTAACCTTGCCCCGCAGAATTCTGTTTATTTCCGACTTGCACCTGGAAGAAGGACGAGCTGATATCACAGCAGCGCTACTGGCGTTCCTCGATAGAAACGAGTCGGCCTGCGACGCCCTGTATATTCTGGGCGATCTCTTCGAGGTCTGGATCGGTGATGATGACAGCAATGAACTCAGCGCGAGGGTTGCGAAGGCGCTCAGAAGCTTTCATGAGGCTGGCGCGGACATCTTTATACTTCACGGCAACCGAGACTTCCTGCTTGGAACCGATTACGCGGCAAGTTGTGGAGCCACGATCATTCCCGATTCAATCATCATCACTACGCCGATCGGCCCGGCTATCGTGCTGCATGGCGACGACCTGTGTAGTGACGATGTTCAATACATGCAGTTTCGCACCATGGTGCGGCAAGAATCCTGGCAGCAGGACTTCCTCTCCAAGACGCTGAGCGAGCGCCGCGCATTTGCGGAGCAGGCTCGTCGGCAGAGTCAGCAGGCAACCTCGATCAAGGAAAATGCGATCATGGATGTAAACCCGGCAGCGGTAGAACAGCGTCTTCGCGAGCACGGGCAAACTCTAATGATACATGGACACACACATCGCCCCGCGATACATGAGATAGAACTCGAGGCGGCGATAGATTCCCGCAATCAGGCAAGAAGAGTTGTGTTGGGTGACTGGGACAGTCATGGATGGTATGCGGCGATAGATGCTGACGGGCTCGTTCTGGAGAAATTTCCTCTCTAAAACGCCCATCCCGGCAACCCTATCCCTAGCCCTAGCCAGCCTTGTTTGCCGAGACGTAGCGCGCATGATGGGCCTCGCTAAGAACCAACAAGTCATTCTCGATAAGCTCACACAGTTCCGCCAGGGGCATCTCGGCAAAGCTACCCAGGGCATAGACTCCATATTCCTCAAGACTACCGATACGACTGTGAGCCTTCTTCAATAAATTGTGCAGCCAGCAATAAGGTGAGAGCGCTTCATCATAGGGTACCTGATAGCGATCCAGACCAGCCTTTAGGTTGGGCACGGAAAATATACGAAGCTTGCCTTCGAGAATCTGGGTATTAAGTCTTTCTATGCGGCTCAACACCGCCGACTTGGCTGCGTCGTCATAGCCATTCCAGTTGATCACCTCGAAAGAATAGCGCTTACACCCCCTGCACACGACATCGCCTAGAGAAGTCGTAGAGCAAATACCGAGACAAGGTGTTTTGATAGAGGCCATATTATTTAACGCGTATGGGGTAATTAACTTAGTCGGATTCGAGGGCAGAGACTTTACCAAGTTTTAGCCGATTGTAAACCGTCCTCGCCCACAAGCGACAGTAGTATACAGTGGCGGGCGAATACCCAAGCCCCAGGGTATAAGGGGCCATTAGGCCAGTGAGCAGAACAGCCCAACTGGATTTTTACCTGATTTTACAGTAGACTACGCGCTCATTTTAGGCCTCTGCCTTATTCGCAAAAGTAAACGATTGGAATCTATTCGTCGTCTGCTTGCAGGCAGATCCGACCAGTCCATTTGCAAGATGACACTCCTGTTAAGTGACTCTTACCACTCTCTTCGTTAACGCAGTAATAACGAGCGAATGGTTTCACTGACAGTTATGAATTGAAGAGGATACTACTTTGCTAGAAGCTTACAGAAATCACGTAGCCGAACGCGCCGAACATGGCGTAGTCCCGAAGCCCTTATCGGCAGAGCAAGTTGCAGAGCTTGTAGAATTGCTAAAAGCCCCACCGGCCGGGGAAGAAGAGTTTATCCTCGATTTACTGTCCAATCGTGTACCGGCAGGTGTCGACGAGGCGGCCTATGTTAAGGCGGGCTTCCTATCGGCATTAGCCAAGAGCGAAGCCAAGTCACCGTTAATAGACGAACTGCTTGCCGTAAAATTACTGGGCACCATGCTGGGCGGCTATAATATCGCTACACTGGTCGAACTATTGGACTCAGAAACACTGGCCGCTGCCGCTGCCGATGAACTGTGCCATACCCTACTGATGTTCGACGCCTTCCATGATGTTGCCGAGAAAGCCAAAGCCGGCAACGCCGAGGCACAACGAGTCCTGCAATCCTGGGCCGATGCCGAATGGTTTACCAGCAAGCCCGAACTTGCGGACAAAATCACAGCCATCGTATTTAAGGTGCCAGGCGAAACCAACACCGATGACCTCTCCCCTGCACAGGATGCCTGGTCCCGACCCGATATTCCCCTGCACGCCCAGGCGATGTACAAGAACCCCAGAGAAGGCGTGACCGATGCCGAAGCGAAGATCAAGGAACTGGAGCTAAGCGGCCACCCCGTCGCCCTGGTTGGAGATGTAATGGGCACCGGCTCATCACGCAAGTCCGCCACCAACTCTGTGCTCTGGCACATAGGCGACGACATGCCCTATATCCCAAATAAGAGAGATGGCGGCATCTGTATCGCTGCCAATATTGCGCCTATCTTCTACAACACGATGGAAGACGCAGGCGCCCTGCCGATCGAAACCGTGGTAGACAACCTCAATACCGGCGACATCATCGATATCGATGTCTACGGCGGTCGCATCACCAATCACGAGAGCGGCGAGTTAATCTCAGAATTTGAATTGAAGACAGAAGTCCTGCTCGACGAAGTAAGAGCCGGCGGTCGCATACCACTTATCATTGGTCGCGGACTGACGCAGCGAGCGCGGGAAGAGATGAAACTCGAACCCTCTACTATTTTCCGCATTCCCGTTGTCGGAGAAGTATCAGATAAGGGCTATACCCTCGCCCAAAAGATGGTCGGCAAAGCCTGCGGCGTCGAAGGTGTTCGTCCCGGCAGTTACTGTGAGCCCAAGATGACTACCGTGGGTAGCCAGGATACTACCGGCCCGATGACCCGCGATGAACTGAAAGACCTTGCCTGTCTGGGTTTCTCCGCCGATCTGGTCATGCAATCCTTCTGCCACACAGCGGCCTACCCGAAGCCCGTCGATATCGAAACCCAGCATACTCTGCCGGATTTCATCCAGACCCGTGGCGGCGTCTCATTGCGCGCTGGCGATGGCATCATCCATTCATGGCTAAACCGCATGCTACTGCCTGATACCGTGGGCACCGGCGGCGATTCCCATACTCGCTTCCCTATAGGTATTTCCTTCCCTGCAGGCTCCGGCCTGGTTGCCTTCGCGGCGGCCACCGGCGTTATGCCTCTAGACATGCCTGAGTCCGTCCTGGTTCGCTTCTCAGGTGAGATGCAGCCTGGCATTACACTGCGCGATCTGGTCAATGCGATTCCCTATGCCGCCCTGAAGAGCGGCGATCTAACCCTGGCGAAGAAAGGCAAGACCAACGTCTTTTCCGGGCGCATTCTAGAGATCGAAGGCCTACCAAATCTAAAAGTAGAACAGGCCTTCGAAATTTCCGATGCCTCTGCGGAGCGCTCCGCTGGCGGATGCACCATTCGTCTGGGCAAAGAACCCATCATCGAATACTTCAAGTCGAATATCACGCTGCTACGCTGGATGATCGACAACGGCTATCAGGATGCTCGAACGCTGGAGCGAAGGGCGCAGGCCATGGAAGCCTGGCTGGAAGACCCAGTCCTGCTCGAGCCCGATGCCGATGCGACCTATCACAAGGTCATCGAGATCGATCTCAACGAGATCAAAGAACCCCTGCTCGCCTGCCCCAACGATCCGGATGATGTGAAGACGCTATCCGATGTTCAGGGCACAAAGATCGACGAAGTCTTTATCGGGTCTTGCATGACTAACATAGGACATTTTAGAGCAGCCGCCGAGGTGCTAAAACAGGTGGACGGTGGCTTGCCTACCAAGCTATGGATCGCGCCACCGACGAAGATGGACGAACACCAGTTAAGCGAAGAAGGCATCTACAATGTATTCGGCGTATCTGGCGCGAGAACTGAAATGCCCGGCTGCTCCCTATGCATGGGCAATCAGGCGCGCGTAGCGCCCAACTCCACAGTTGTGTCCACGTCGACCCGAAACTTTCCGAATCGACTGGGTCAGGGTGCAAACGTGTATCTATCCTCTTCCGAACTGGCGGCGGTGTGTTCTGCACTAGGGCGAATACCGACGATGGAGGAATACATGGGGTATATGAGCAACATCAATACCATGGCCGACAGCATCTACCGCTATCTGAATTTCCATGAGATAGCAGACTTCATGGAGGCTGCAGAGCGCGCGAAAAATATCCCGCTAACAAATGTTAGAGACGTAGCTTAGGCTGCCTCCACTGCCTGGGTGCCAGGCAATGAATCGAAAATAAAACGCAAAAATTAAAAAAAGGTGGCACATGCCACCTTTTTTATTCTTTGGGAAATAGCGAAGATCTAAGTAATAAGAGCTAGACGAGAAAAGCCAAAAGAGAAGAGCTAGATCGTGCTCTTCTCAACCACTTCGAACAAATCCTTGGACAGTTCTGCCTGCGCTTTTATACGTTGCAGCTGCGCCTGCATCAAAGCCTGTCGTTTAGCATCATACTTTCTCCAGCGCGTTAACGGGGTCAGTAGCCTGGATGCAATCTGCGGATTCAACTTATCCAGTACCAGCACCTGATCCGCCAGGAACTCATAGCCCTCACCACTGGCATCATGAAAACCAATATGATTCTGGCCACAGAAGGCACCGATCAAGGACCGCACTTTATTTGGATTACGAATATCGAAATTATCATGCTTAAGCAATAGCTTTACCTGATCCAGACTACCGGGCAACTGACACACCGCCTGAATAACGAACCATTGATCCACGACCAGAGACTCATGACTCCATTGCTCATAGAAACTCTTCAGCGCATCACGCTTCAATGCGGCAGCGGTTTCTGCGGCGCTATTAACAAGGCAGCGCAGCCCCGCCGCCTGATCGGTCATATTGCTGGCTGCCGCGAACTGCGACTGCGCCAAGGCAATGGCCTCGTCCTTCTCGGTTCTCACCAGATAGGACAGCGCCAGGTTCTTAAGCGATCTTCTTGCTATAGATTCGGCATCGGCCGCATAGTCTGCATCGCTGGCACTGAGTTGATACACTTGCAGAAAGAGCGGATAGAGAGAGTCAGCCAAGCCATTAAGCAAGAACTCGCGAACAGCAAAGATGCTTTCTACATCCGCCACTTCCGCCTTCTCAATCAGAAAGCCGACCGTAGGCAGACTAAGCAACTGAGCAACCATCGCCTTGTCCAGGTTCGGGTCTGCGAGAGTGGAATTGAGCACGCCCGTATAGGCCTCGACCAGGCTTTCCGGCAGGGCCAGAGTGTTCCCTGTCACTAGTTCTCCCTGCAACTCATCGAACAGGTCAATTGCGAGTAACTGCGAGGCATTCCAACGATTGAAGCCATCGCTGTCATTCACCATCAGAAACAGCAAATCATTCCGCGAATAATCGTAGTGCAGACGCACCGGCGCACTAAAGCCTCGTAACAGGGAGGGTATTGGCTCGGCATCCACATCATCGAAGACGAACTGTTGCTGCGTGGCAGTAAGTTCTAACACCCTGTCGGTGTGCAGCGTGGATGTATCTTCCCCCGAGAGCCTCAGCGGCAAGTCTTCGCCGTCCTTTCCTAGCAGGCCTATACGCAGAGGAATGGTGAAAGGCTCCTTGTTTGTCTGCCCCGGTGTGTCCGGGCAGGACTGTTGTACACTCAGCGTAAAGCGCCTGTTCTGTGCATCGTATTCGCTCTGTACCGAGACCGAAGGCGTACCGGCCTGATAGTACCAGTTACGAAATTGCCTTAGATCGATGCCGCTTGCATCTTCCATCGCCTTCACGAAATCTTCCGTGGTCACAGCCTGCCCGTCATGACGTTCGAAGTAAAGATCACTTCCAGCCCGGAAATTTTCGGGCCCCAACAGCAGAGCGATCATGCGCACAACCTCGGCGCCCTTTTCGTAGATGGTAACGGTATAGAAATTCGAAATCTCCATATAGGAGTCAGGTCGCACCGAATGCGACATCGGCCCGCCGTCTTCCGCAAACTGTACTGTCTGCAGAAAAGCAACGTCGTCCACTCGCTTCACGGTTCGCGAACCCATGTCGGCCGAGAATTCCGAGTCTCTAAACACGGTGAAGCCTTCCTTCAGGCTAAGCTGAAACCAATCCCTGCAGGTGACTCTGTTTCCAGACCAGTTGTGAAAATACTCGTGAGCGACAACCGCCTCTACCCGCTGGAAAGCGAAATCGGTGGTTGTTTTGGGATTGGCGAGCACGCAGGAAGTGTTGAACACATTAAGTCCCTTGTTCTCCATCGCCCCCATATTAAAGTCGTCCACGGCGACGATCATGAAAATATCGAGATCGTATTCCCTCCCATAGACCTCCTCATCCCAGCGCATCGAATTCTTCAGCGAGCGCATGGCGTGATCACACTTATCGATATCCTTCTCTTCGACAAAGATGCGCAACTCGATCTCTCTATCGCTACAGGTCACAAACCTGTCGTCAAGGCTTACCAGATCGCCTGCGACTAAGGCAAATAGGTAACTAGGCTTCTTGAACGGATCCTCCCAGGTAACCCAATGCCTGCCCTCTGCGCCGTCGACCTCACCGCTGGCGATATTGTTGCCGTTAGACAGCAGGACCGGATACCGGACCTTTTCTGCGGCAACCGTGGTAGTGAACTTCGACATCACATCGGGCCTGTCCAGATAATAGGTGATGCGGCGAAATCCCTCGGCCTCACACTGGGTACAGAACATCTTCTTCGACTTGTACAAACCCTCTAGCGCCGTATTGTTCTGCGGCTCTATTCGGGTATGGCATTCGAGGCGAAACTCGCTAAACCCTGCCCCCAACAACACATCCAGCTGCGGTATGGTCAGACTCTCCTCGTCCACCAGGTACTGATCAGGCTCCAGAGACTGGCCATTAATCGCCAGTCTCTCCAGCGTTAATAGCTTCCCATGCAGCTCTAGACTAGTGGCATTCGCCGCGCCTTCATGAGTGCTGCGCGTAAACAGCAGCTTGGAGACAACACTGGCATGATCTTCATACAGATCGAAGCTCAGATCGGTAGTCTCAATGGTAAAAGGTGGCGGGCTATAGTCTTTTAAGTAGGTAGTTCTCGCCGAAGCATTTTTCATATCGTAAAACTCTTTAATTTGATAGTTACTATTGATAGTTACTAATGTAAAACAGAGTCCTGTTACAGACCTGCCTTCCAGCTAGTCGGTTTAGTGCTTTAGTATTAACAATGCAGGGCAACCTCGTAACCGGAGAAGCGGCGCATATTGATCACACCGGTATCCAGAATCAAATATTGCCCCTTAATACCGAGCAAGGCGCCCTCTACGATCGGAGTCTTGTCGAAGTTTAGTGAGGCGACCTTCTCAGGATAGGTCACCACGGGATACTCGATGTTCACGGTGTCCACACCATTGAGCACACTGATGGCAAAGAAGCCAAACTTGTCTTCGAGTTCCTTCAGGTCGGACTCGCACTTCGAGATCAACTCCGCCGCCTTGGCATGCATGTCCAGGGTCGTAGCCTCCCCCTTGAGCATGTCCCGCCAATTTGTCTTGTCGGCGACATGCTGCTTGAACATCACCTCCACAGCTCCGGATTGCAGGCGAGTCCGAACACGAATAATCGCCAGCGCCTGTGTCGCCCCCTGATCAACCCAGCGCGTCGGCACCTGGGTACCACGGGTTATCCCTACCTTCAGACCCGATGAGTTCGCCAGATAGACGATATGGTCCTGCATACAGAAGCGCTCGCCCCAGGCCGGCTCCTTGCAAGTTCCCTGATCGAAATGGCAGCGCTCCGGATGAATAATACAGGAGTCGCACTCGGCCAGACGCTGAAAACAAGGGTAGCAATAGCCCTGATTAAAAGACTTGCTCGTCTTTCTCGCACATTTCACGCAGTTAATCTGACCGCTAAAGTGCAGGCTGATCTTCTTCTCCAGAAGCGGGTTCAGAGGAACCTCAGCATCTCCCAGGCGTAACTGATATTCGACCGGGCTGCGCAATTGACTCGACATCTTTTTTAGCGTGCCCTGTGCCACATTCTTCATACTTTGCTTCCTTCTGAATCCGCAGAGCCAGTACCGGGCACTAGCGAAATAGTCTGAGCCTGCTCTGTACTTGCTTTACTCTTGCAGCTTGCAGACAGATCGAAACCTACCCGTTCCTGCTCGGGCAGGTGTTTCGCTTCATAGAGAATAATCGCCTGCATACAAAGCTCTACCTGCTGCGCATCGAGGCGTTTGCCGTCGCTCCATTTTCCGATCTCCACGGCTAGTCTGAGGGAGTCGACTACCTCCACACTCATCCCCTCGACTAATTGCTCTATAGAACCCGGCCTATTCAGCAGCAGCCGCTCCAAGTCACCGTGTTCCCTACCTAACATATGTTTTTCAACCTCACTCTTGGTCCTATCTGCCAATCGACTCGCGACCGAGGAGCAATCGATACAGCACTACAGCGCCTACACCGGACAGCAATCCGGCGAGCAAGCCACCGACATGAGCCGCCGTCGCTATGAATGCAGAGGCAACGAGCTCCATGGTAACAAGCACGATTACGAAGACTACAAACATGCTGTTATTGATGCGCAATTGACTGCGTGGCATGAAGCGGTGAATTATCCAGGTGTAGCCAACAAGACCATAGACCACTCCCGACATGCCTCCAAAATTATTAAATCCAGTGTATAAATACTGCGTAGTATTGCCAGCGACCGAGCAGAACAGAATCAATGTGATGGTTAACCAACGTGGTTGAATCACCTCCAACTGCCGCCCAAAATACCACAGCCACATGAGGTTAAATACCAGATGTAACTCGCCAAAATGCAGCAACATTGGAGTGAGGCTACGCAACAATTCCCAGGGGCTCTCGATGCTGCCCAGAAGTGCAAAGAGACCGGTATTGTCCAACACCGGATAGAACAGGAAGGCGACACGCTGCGGCTGTGTTCCCAATAGACTGACCAGGGCCACGAGCAGACAGGCCAAAATGAGAATAAAACTTACCGGAGCACGCAGGAAGGCGCGAACCAGATTTAGAACGACACTGAGTGGATTGAACAGGCGCTGTCCGGTCTCTGCTGATGCCTCGTTAGCCGATGAGCTCTGCTCGAAAGACCATGTCTCCAGCATCTCTTTCAGCAACCTCGCATGGGGCTCATCCTGCACCCAGATAACTTGTTCTCCGGACTCTTCGGTGATGCGATGGGCAACGCCCTGGCTACTCAACAATTGACTGAAGCGCAATAGATTAACTTCTATGGGCAGACTTACCGCTTTAATCATCATCCCTAACCAGGCGACTACCCCAACCCAACTTACTACGACAGGCCTGGTAGAAAGTATGCTCTGGCGGATGAATAAGCTTCAGCGGCACAGCCTTTTTACGCACTATGAGCTCATCGCTCGCCGAGGCGGTATACAGCACCTGACCATCACAACTAACCTGTGGCTGGAGAATCTCTCTTGCCGACACCACGATGCGAATTTCACTGTCGCCACCAACCACGATGGGACGATTGCCCAGCGAGTGCGGGTACATAGGAACCAACACGACGGCATTCAGACTGGGATGCATAATCGGGCCACCGGCAGAGAGAGCATAGGCGGTAGAGCCAGTAGGTGTAGCGACGATCAGCCCATCGGATTCCTGACTGTAGACAAACTTATCATCGATAAATAATTCGAACTTGATCATCTGCGCTGCCTTACCCGGATGCAACACCACATCATTCAAGGCAGAGCCTAGATATTGCCCCTGGTCAGCGCTGGTAGAGCCATTTCGCGCCTCGACATCGAGAAGGAATCGAGAATCTACGCTATAGCTACCCTCGAGCACCCCGGTAATCACTGCCTCCAACTCGTCGGGCAGGACATCGGTAAGAAAACCCAATCGACCACGATTGATACCAATCACCGGCACCTGATCGGAGGCCACGAATTTCGCCACGTTTAACATGCTGCCATCACCGCCAACTACGATCACCAGATCACAGAACTTCGACAGCTCTTCGCGCTTGCACTGCCTCTGGCCGTGACCCTGGATAAGATCCGCGGTTAGATCATCCACAATAATAGTGAGATCTCGCAGACTCAGAAATTCCAGAAGGCGACGCAGTGTATCGACCACGCCGGCGTGGCCGGGGCGACCCACTAGCCCAATATTATTGAATTCTG
>CAJQHM010000030.1 GCA_905478195.1 uncultured Pseudomonadales bacterium | reverse complement strand
ATAGAGACAATTGTTGGGCGTCAGGAAGGTGGCGTTGCGATGATGGCTGAAGCGCATGGCAAGCTGACTGGAACGCCGGGAGTCGCGTTTGTAACGCGGGGGCCGGGGGCTACCAATGCTTCTGCAGGAGTTCATGTCGCTTTTCAGGATAGTACGCCAATGATCCTTTTTGTGGGGCAAGTGGCAAGCGATCAGCGTGATAGGGAGGCTTTCCAAGAACTTGATTATCGGCAAATGTATGCACCACTGGCTAAATGGGCTGCTGAAATTGACCGCATTGACCGCATTCCCGAATATGTCTCACGCGCATTTCATGTCGCGGTATCGGGGCGTCCAGGGCCAGTGGTTTTATCGCTTCCCGAAGATATGCTATCGGCGGCGGCAGATGTACTAGATGCCCTCCCGGCCAATCCGGCCCGGCAAATGGTTTGCGATGAGGTGGTCGGTGAGGTGATTGATCGTCTGACAAGCGCTCAACGCCCCTTTGTAATTGTCGGAGGCAGTACCTGGAGCGCAGAGGCGGCGCATAACCTTGGGGAGTTTGCAGCAGCACTCGGCTTGCCCGTCGGGGCATCTTTCAGATGTCAGGACTACCTGGATAATAGACACCCAAATTATGTTGGCGATGTTGCAATCGCGCCTAACCCTGCGCTTACAGAGCAAGTGCGAAACTCTGATTGCCTTTTGGTTTTAGGCGCGCGTTTGGGCGAGATGACGTCGAGCGGCTATAGCCTTTTTGACGTACCAAACCCTAAGCAGAGCCTAATTCATATTCACGCGGATGCAGATGAAATAGGTCGAGTCTATCGACCTGCGGTGGGACTAGCCTGTCGTGCAGCTGATTTTTTGGCCCGCGCCGTTGGCCTGACAGAGGGGATGGCTAAGCAATCGCCGGTTGTCGCGCGAAAGAGTTATGAGGCTTGGCAAGAGCCGTCACCGACTCCAGGTGCAGTGAAGATGGAGAAGGTCATCCATCATCTTTCCAAGGTCTTAGCTGATGATGCAATTATTACCAACGGTGCCGGAAATTACGCGGCTTGGTTGCATCGCTATTTCTGTTACAAATCCTACCGAACCCAACTTGCGCCAACCTCCGGCTCCATGGGCTATGGTCTTCCTGCGGCCGTTGCTGCCAAATTAAATCATCCAGACAGAGAGGTGGTCTGTCTCGCTGGGGATGGCTGCTTTCAGATGACAATGCAGGAATTTGGTACAGCGTTTCAATACGGTGCAAAAATAATTGTCATCGTGGTCAACAATGGTGTCTACGGAACAATTCGCATGCATCAGCAGCGTGACTATCCCGATCGCCCGTCGGCCACAACAATGTTCAATCCTGATTTTGCGGCCCTTGCAACTTGCTATGGGTGCAATGGCGAAGTGGTCACCGTTACGCAAGATTTTGAAGCTGCATTTGCCCGTGCACAATCCTCTGAAAAATCCACTATTCTAGAACTAAGGACGGACCCGGCGGCAGTGTCTCCGCGCACACCGATTGCCTAATCTGGCTTAGAGCGCTAGCCCGATATGGTTTTCTGTCAGTGCTGACAAATCAACACCTAATCTGCCGGTATCTGATAAGTGACCCAGCCAAATATCTACAAGTTCTCCCGATCCACAGCGATATCCTCTCCTGGCAGAATGCT
The DNA here is from genome assembly GCA_905478195.1 of uncultured Pseudomonadales bacterium. Classification (GTDB taxonomy): domain Bacteria; phylum Pseudomonadota; class Gammaproteobacteria; order Pseudomonadales; family Pseudohongiellaceae; genus UBA9145. Next base: position 40,519 of record CAJQHM010000030.1, on the reverse strand, counting down.
CGGCAAGCACCGAAATGTTTGTCAGGCATAGCTAGATAGAGTCATCATAAAGGCGCTTTGGTTTGATCTGTGGGGGGATGGGGGGGAATCAGATTTAGTGATGCCAAGGAGTATCGAAATTGTAGTCTGAGTGGTCTAGAGGCTTGGCGGGAGTGGTGGCAATATGGAAAGGTTTAATCGGAGTTTCTCGCGAATTTATAGGCTTATCTTGTCAATAACGCTTAATTACCTTAAACCCACCAACTTCGCATGGTCTAATTCATCCACGCGTTCACTTATCAATAGCTCTAAACTCTTTTCGTCATATTGATTCAAGCCAAGGTATTTGCAGCGAACATAACTAATGTCCTTGGCTTCATCGTATACGGTGCCAACTATCTGTGTTCGCGTTAAGACTAGTGAGCCATCCGGCAACAGTAACTGACAGTCTGCTATTGAATTTGAGTGCTTTGCTTTGGTGTCAAAGTCTTTCTCGAATTTGATCTTTGTGCCAGTTGTAGAAATATCGACAACCTCGCCTTGAAGTTGTATCGCGTCTTCCATGAAGAACGATGCCTGAATGTCTTGCCAGTCATCGAGGCCAATCCGGACCGAATCCCTTAATTGTGAGAAGCGAATCAAATTCGGATACTTAAACTGATAGTAAGACGTTTCGTCGGGTGAATCTTTATCGCCACCCCGCTTGATTAATCGGGTTTTGAAAGTGTAAGACATGCCGCCTGTTTGAGCGCGAAAGAAATGAGTCCCTATCGCCAGTTCTGCCCCTTGGGTATCCACAGTCATCTCTCTTGCACCAGCATTTAAGTCGATTAATTTAACGGGTAAAGAAGAAAGACGTTTTTTCGGCATCGACAAGCAGCTGAGATCCCATTTCTAATTCAGCGCTGCCACCATGACCTCGAGAATCTCTTCCAAGTCTATGATGTCGTTATCGATCTGAGCATCCAATTTAGTCATTTGATCCTTCGCTTAACCTGATAGATAGAAATGTCGTGAATTCAATGACCTGATAACTGGTTGCGATGACGCGGCTACTTTTCAATATTTACTCTTGGGCTTGTTCCGCCACTACTTTTGATATGTACTATTGACGGTTGTCCAATTCTAGCTACGCTGTGAAACTACTATAATATATCCAAAAATCAAGTGGGATTCTCGGCTAGGTAGCTAAGGGGCAAGGAGCCAACGGACCGCGCGAACGCATAGCCAGACGCTGCGAATCATAACACACTGAAATATAAGGGGAAGTAGTATTCCCGCAGGGACTCGAACCCCAGACAAACGGATTATGAGGCAGTGGAGCGGAGACTGCGAGTCACGAGTAAGCTGAAGAATTCCAGTGAGTTTACTTCTGCGGTATTCATTTTGTTCATTGAAACTGAACCGCTTCCGGACCTACCTGGGGTCGGATAGTCGACCGAGCCGCGTGATTGGCAGACCTTCAAACCGTTCCTCTGACCGAACACCGAGCTAAAACCTGAATGGCTTGATGTGGTAGGAATTCATTAGAATTCTAGGAAGAATGCGCTGGCATTTTGGGGAAAAGGCCTTAGCACTGGTCAGTCGGATTTGGGTTAGTTCTTGCCGGCTAGAATGATTAACTTGTCAATACAAGATTAAGGGTTAACTTTTGTGCCAAGGGTAACAATATGAATACTATCTACTGGCTCGGTAACGACCTTCGCATTGATGACAATCCTGCGCTTCTAGCTGCATGCAAAAGCGACTCGTTAGACCTCGTATACTGTGTCGATCCCCGCTGGTTTGAAACCGGAAGATATAAGCTGCCCACGCTTGGAATTCATCGTTGGAGCTTTCTCAGACAGGCTCTTCAGGATTTCGATCGAAGTGTGCAATCGATGGGACAACGCTTGCTTGTAGCCTATGAAGCCCCTGAGCGTTTTTTGCCACGGCTAGCCGAGCGGCTTGCCGCGAATCGACTCGTCTGTTCCCGCCGGTTTTCTTCCGAGTCCAATCAGATGCTGGCTGAAATCAAGGTTGTAGCACCCGAACTGCTAATAGAGCAGTATGAAGGTTATACCCTGTTATCAGAGGCTCAGCTTCCTTTTGATCTTGGGAATCTGCCAGAAACCTATTCTAAATTCCGCCGCCAGGTGGAAAGCGTTGCTATCAATCTGCCGATGAATGCTGTCACTACAATGCCGAGGCAGTCCACTACAGGCTCAGGTCTGGTCTCAGAATCGCTGGCGTGCGATGGGAGTGACTTCGAGGGTGGCCAATTCAAGGGAGGAGAAGCGGCGGCCAATGAGCATTTGGTAACTTACCTGAATAGCGACCTACCGCTGACCTATAAACAAACGCGCAACGAGATAGACGGTTGGGAGAATTCGTCGAAGTTGTCGCCTTGGCTGAACTCCGGAAGTCTTTCAGTGCGAAGAGTGGTACAACGCCTTAACGAGTTTGAAGCCGAGAAGGGTAGCAACGAGTCGACCCATTGGCTGTTTGTTGAACTTCTCTGGCGAGAATATTTTCAGTGGTTAGGCTTGCAACTTGGCCCTGACTTATTTGAATTTGGTGGTGTGTTAAAGCGCCAGCCCTTAACTGACTTCTCCCCAGAACGCTTTTCCATGTGGTGTAAGGGCAACACTCCATATCCCCTGGTGAATGCCTGTATGCGCGAACTCTTGGCTACCGGATACCTGTCAAATCGGGGGCGACAAATTGTGGCTAGCTGTCTTATCAACGAGCTTAAACTGGATTGGCGATATGGTGCGGCCTGGTTTCAACAGCAGTTGATTGACTATGACACGGCAGTTAATTGGGGCAACTGGCAGTACATTGCCGGTGTAGGCGCTGACCCCCGCGGAGGTAGGCACTTTAATATTCTCAAGCAGGCTCAGATCTATGATGGGGACGGCCGTTATCAACGCCACTGGAATGGTAATGAATCACCGTTACCTGAAGACTCTAGAAACAGCAATTTATAGCAATATGAGCCACGGTAAACCGCAACTACCATCCAGAGTTTGTATTGTGTGCAGGCGGTCTTTTAATTGGCGTAAAAAATGGAAGCGGGATTGGGATAATGTTCTCTACTGTTCACAGGGGTGCAGGCGCAACAAGAAAGATACCGATCTTGCGCTTGAGATCAAGAAAAGTGAGTGAACGCCAGATGCACCAATACGGCAAAAACAGCGAGTAGTTGTAGGCCATTCATCACCTCCGAGCGCTTGTGTAGCCGGTCAAAAATCTTGCTTACTCCTCTCTCGCCCGCCTTCGAACGATCGCTGTAGTCATTGATGCTGGGCATAAGCATTTGTCGGCAATAAATAGCAGACGCAGTGACTAATACCATCAGGCCAGAATTGAGTGGAGCAAAATTTACCAGTAACAGGCAGCTGATTGCGCCAAGCGTAATAATCAGCAAGTAGTACCAGGGGAAAACAGCGCGCACAAAGGGCCCGGCCACTTCAATGTCTAACTTGATGAAAATTAGCGGCGCCATGGCAAATGAGAAGAACACCATTGAGCCAAAGAGAAGTGCCAGCAACAAAATACTTATACCTTGTAATAGTGCGATAAGATCCATACTTTTTATTACGCGCAGTATTAGATTTTGGATTCTCACTATCTAGAAATTTAGAGTAACTTGAATCGCTGACGGGGAGCTCTCATTGTTTGATAGCGTAGGGATTCATCTCAGAGTTAATCCTGCCTGAGATCGTCAATTCCCTAACAACCAGTCGACGAGAAGCTTCGGCTAGCGCGCACTAATGTGGATTGTTTTGCTAGCGGAAAATTTAGAATCCTGGAAGCTGGCCTGTTAAGCGATCAAACTATCGGCACAGTGATGGGTATTGCCACTCCAGACTACCCTTGTCCAGTGTATGCTCGAGGGAATGATCGGCTAAATAACTGCTAACAATAGTCCCAAAATAGACCAAAATTACATAGTAATTACTGCTGGAATTTGTAACTATTATGACTCGTGAAAACTACCAGTTTTATCTATGAACCTCTACCAAAGACTTGTCAGCCGCGCGATGTTACTCACGGTGTGTGCGGCATTATTCGGTTGCAGTGAACCCAATTCTGACAACTCAACTGCCTCGTGGGTTAAACCGAATGTACTGCTGATCGTTGCAGATGATCTTGGTTACAGTGACCTGGGTATTTATGGCAGTGAAATTCCAACTCCGAATATCGATGCTCTAGCACGTTCTGGGGCATTACTCACCAACTTTTATGCTAACGCGACCTGCGCACCTTCACGCTCAATGTTACTGAGCGGCATGGACAGTCATCAGGTAGGTTTTGGCATCAACCCATCTGCAGCTAACCGCTTACCCGTTTTACGCGGGCAACCTGGTTACAGTGGTAACTGGCCAGACAATATTAATTCCTTTGTTAATCAGTTTTCTAATTCGGACTACTACACTTTCATGACCGGCAAATGGCATCAAGGCAGCGCCGCCGAAGCCACTCCCTATGCACGCGGGTTTCAGAAGGCATTTTATCTGCAAGAAGGTGGTGCCAGTCACTTCGCAGACGCTGCAGGTCAGACATCGGCAGCTGCCGTTGCATCTTATTTTGACAATGGAGAACCCGTCGACGAGCTTCCCAACGATTTTTATTCCAGTGAATTTTATGTGAACAAAGTTATCAGCTATTTAGATGATCGAGAATCTGAGGATGCACGTCCTTTCTTTGGCTATTTGGCTTTCACTGCGCCTCACTGGCCATTGCAAGTCCCAGCGGGTTGGCTTGACCGTTTTAGCGGAGCCTATGACGAGGGCTGGGAGACAATTCGCGAACGTCGCACGGATTCTGCAAAGCAACTTGGCCTGATTCCCCAGGACTTCACCGCGGCACCCTTGCCATTAGCTCTGGGCTCCTGGAATGATCTCAGCAGCGCGGAGCGAAGGGTAGAGGCACGACGCATGGAACTCTATGCCGCGATGATTGCGTTTATGGATGACCAGATTGGTCGACTGGTGGCATATCTCAAGGCATCGGGTCAGTATGACAATACGCTGATTGTCTTTCTCTCAGACAATGGGCCTGAGGGCAATAATATTGAGTTTGGATTAGCAGATAATCAGTCTTGGCTGCCGGAGCGCTTCGATCAATCCTATGAAAATATGGGCCGCGTTAACTCTTACGTCACATCCAGCCGAGGTTGGGCGCACGTCAGTGCCGGGCCTCTTAGTCAATACAAAAGTTTTCTGGGTGAGGGCGGTGTCAGAGTACCCGCAATTTTCAGCTATCCGGGCCGTATTGAATCTAATAGAAAGATGCAGTCATTGATGTCCATTATGGACATAGCTCCCACTCTGATGGCCTTTTCTGAAGTAGCGTCGAACCCGAACTTTGAGATGCAAGGCCAATCAGCTACAGCACAACTTACCGGCCTGGGCAATACTAATGCCATCCGCCCCCATCTCGCTATGGAGACTTATGGCAACAAGGCGGTATGGAGCGACAATTTTAAATTACTTTGGAATTGGGAATCCGATGACTGGCAATTATTCGATATTCAGCAAGACCCTGGCGAAACAAATGACCTGAGCGGAACTTCAACTGCGCTTAGGGATTCATTAGTAAATACCTTCAATGATTATGCGCAGACTAACGGTGTAGTGATTCTGGAAGAGGAAGTAGGTTACGCCCGTTATCCTGATCAAGTCGAAGCATTCAATACTATCTCGCCCTAATTTCACCGGCATTCAGTCTCGCGTTTGCTGAACTACAGGACATAACTCTCATGCTTAACATAAAAGGCCATGCAGTCCCGCAGGGTCACTATATCGATGGCGCCTGGGTTCCGGGGGCTAATACTTATTCTATTTTTTCTCCAATCAACGGTGAAGCGTTAGGAGAGCTTCCTGCTGGTGCTCAGTCCAATGTAGACGCCGCTATCAGCAGTGCCGCTGCCGCCTTTCCACAATGGGCTGCTCTCGGCGCACAAGGCAGGCTGCCCTATTTGCAACGCTTCGCTGAAGAAATTGGCAAGCGCAAAGACGCGCTATGTGACGTTGAATCAACAGACGCGGGAATTTTGCTGTCGCGCTTGCAACACGGCATCATTCCGCGCTCGATGCTTAATATAACCTGGTTTGCTGAAGCTGCACTTAGTTTACAGGACAAACTAATCGACACGCCCCAGGCACAGCATTTTGTGCGCCATGATCCTGCCGGTGTATGTGCCATTATTACACCTTGGAACGCCCCGCTCATGCTTACAACCTGGAAATTAGGTCCGGCACTGGCTTCTGGAAACACCTGCATCATCAAACCACCGGAGTGGGCGCCACTGTCTAGCGCATTACTAATGGACGCGGCTCATGCTGCAGAATTGCCACCTGGCGTACTCAATATGGTTCACGGCGAAGGACAGCCCACTGGCGCCTATTTGACCGCCGACTCTCGGCTCTCAAGAATTTCATTCACCGGATCTGTGAGCACAGCAAGAGAGATCGGTAAAGTGGCAGCGGAAAATCTTGTGCCCTGCAGTCTGGAACTTGGAGGAAAATCTCCCTTTATCGTGTTGGCGGATGCAGATGTTGACCTAGCTGCCAGAACCGGTGCATTGATGTATCGAAACGCCACTCAGGTATGCCTCGCTGGAACGCGCTTTCTCGTGCATGACAGCCTGCTTGCCGAGTTTACTGAGAAAATGGCGGGCTATGTTGCCTCTCTGTCCGTCGGCGATCCACAGTTAGAGAAAACAGAAGTTGGCCCGCTGATCCACCCTAGGCAACTGCAGAGAGTGGAAGCGTTCGTCGATAGGGCGGTGAAAGGGGGAGCCGAAGTTCTCTGGGGTGGAACAAGACACGAGGCTGGTGAACTTTATTACGCTCCGACCATGCTGGGAAATGTGCACCAGGATGATGAAATAGTGCAAAAGGAAGTTTTTGGCCCGGTGCTGGTAATGCAATCATTCAGCAGTGATGAAGAGGCGATAGCTATGGCAAACGCTACCGATTATGGCCTCGGTGGTGTCTGCTTCGGTGAAGAATCTCACGCAAAGTCTATTTCTTTTCAAGTAAGAACCGGATTTATCTGGGTTAACTCATTTGGTATTCGCGATTTGGCAGCGCCATTCGGAGGTTGTAAAAAATCCGGTATAGGGCGCGAAGGAGGCGACTGGAGTTTTGAGTTTTTTTGCGATATCAAAGATGTCATAGTGCCCAAGAAACCTTTTTCACCCAGCTTCGCACAGCGCTAGGAGGCCCCGTGTCACAGGGAAAAATTGTAGGTGCGGCCATTGTTTCTCACCACCCCGGATTATTTCAGACCAAGGAATTTCGAGTACACTCTGGCGACGGCGAAGATTCTGACCTCATTGCGGGATTTGGACGCGTAAGGCAAAAAATTGAAGACTCTGGGGCTGATACCGTGATTGTTTTTGACACACACTGGTTCACTACTGGATGTCATTTAGTGGATGCCGGCGCCCACTACAAAGGTACTTATCTGTCTGATGAAATGCCTTGGTATCTACATGGTCAACATTATGACTATAAAGGCGCGCCAGAGTTAGCGCGACTCTGCGCAGAAATTGCCGAGCAAGAGGGTGTGATAGCGAAAGCCATTGATGAGCCAAGCATGGCCAGGCATTACGCTACGGTAAATATCGCTAATGCGTTAGTAAAAGACGAGCAGCTGATGTCAGTAGGCTCATGCCAGACTGCTGCTACCGAGAATTATTTGGAGATGGGAGAGGTTATCGGAAAAGCGATTCGGGCAAGCGGGCGCTCAGTGGTGCTGCTGGCCTCGGGGGCTCTCAGTCACAAGTTTCGAAATATCAACGCAATACCGCCGCACCCTAGAATTTATCATCCGGACAACATCTCGTCGGCACACAATAGGGAAAGCGACTACCGGGCCATTGAATTACTTTCTCAAGGGCACCACCGCAAAATTATTGAAAATTTCGATCAGCAATATCGACAGCTTCCCTGGGAGGCATGGGGGGCACATTATCTGCAGATGATAGGCGCAATGGGTGGGGTTAATTGCACGGCAAAGGGCACAGCACTTTCTGCCTATGAAAATGCCCATGGTACCGGCAATATTCATATGTGGTTTGATATTTAAGCACTCGATTAAAAACAAGAGGAAAGGCAATGTCGGTATTGGATGGTCCCCGTCAAGAGAAACGTCGTATACAAATCTCCGGAGAAACAGTCTGGGCAACAATGTCAGAAGATGGCATGCTCATTCTAGAGGATGGCTCCAGCGTAAGTGAGAATGAAGTTACACATCTCCCTCCGTGTGTAGCCACCAAGATAATATGCCCGCATTTAACCTACACATCCCGAGGAATTGAATCCCGCAATAAACCCCAGCCTACGCCCTACCCAACCTACTTTATGAAGCCCGTCACCGCCCTCAATGGTCATAGGGGAGTAATAGTCAAACCTGAAGATTGCCAGTACCTTAACTATGAAGGTGAGTTTGCCGCTGTCATCGGTAAAGAAACCAAAAATATTACACCAGAGGAAGCCTGGGATCATATTGCAGGGTTTGCTCCTGCTTTGGACATGGGGCTGCATGATTTTCGAGATACGGACTCCGGTTCCATGTTGCGCGTCAAAGGTGGTGATGGAATGTGTCCACTAGGTCCGGGTCTCGTTACAGGTATTGATCCGAGAGAGCAGACCTTGCGCACCTATCGCAACGGTCAGCTAGTACAGGAAGCTAATATCGGCGAGGAGCTGGTATGGGGGCCCGATTATATGATTGCTGATCTGGCCCGCCACATTACCCTGATGCCCGGAGACGTAGTCTTGACCGGCACCCCCTGCCATTCGCGGTCCTTAGAAGTCGGGGACTTTATCGAAGTTGAGATTACCCAACTCGGCCGTCTCAGCATGACCGTCGTTTCCGGCTCGACACCAAGGGCAACGGTTGGGCATCAGCCCACCGACAGTGAGGAGGTGCGCCGTGTTGCGCTGGGTAACGATTCCCGAGTGCCGGACCGGTTCAAAGAAAACTATCGAGAAGCCTCAAAATAAACACTTAACTAAAGGAAGCTATTCATGAAAGTAGGAATCGTCGGCGCTGGTGCTATAGGATTGTGGTTTGCAGGCCGACTGGCCGATGCGGGTGTAGATGTCTCTGTCTTAGCCAGAGGCAAAACTTTGCATGCGTTAACTGCTGGTGGAGTTAACGTTCAATCTGCTGACCGTTCGCTAAAAGCCAAGGTAGCTGTCAGCGACGATGCGCAAAAGTTGGGCAAGCAAGACCTTGTCATTTTTACAGTCAAAGCCCAGGATCTTCCAGCTGCTACAGAATCGGCAAAAAGCATGATTGATGCCGACAGCCTTATTCTACCCGCCATGAATGGCGTACCCTGGTGGTTTCTCGAGGCTGCTCCAAGCGATCTCTCGCAGCATGCGATTAGCACTGTCGACCCTGCCGGCCGCTGTGCCGCGTTACTGCCTGTCTCTCAGGTTGTTGGCTGTGTAGTGCACGCCTCTTGTTTCGTTGTCGAACCCGGCACAGTGCAACATGTTATGGGAAATAGTCTAATCCTAGGCTCAGCGTCCAAGGTAAGCCCGCAGCGCTTGTCGCAGGTTGAAAAGCTGTTCAATGCAGCAAAGTTTGATACGACGGTATCCGACAATATTCGCTACGATATTTGGTACAAACTGTGGGGTAATATGACTATGAATCCACTTTCGGCGCTCACGGGTGCCACGTGTGACATCATATTAGACGAACCAGGCGCCCGGACCTTCGCTTCCGCTGTGATGGATGAAGCCGCTGAAGTTGGTGCGGCTATAGGATGCGAGATTACCCAGTCTCCCGATGACCGGCATGCTATTACCCGTAAACTTGGCGCGTTCAAGACATCAATGTTACAGGATGCAGAAGCGGGCCGCCCGCTTGAAATCAGCGCTTTGTTAGAAGCCCCTCAGGAGATTGCGCGCTTCGCGGGAATCTCAACACCCTCGCTCGATTATTTACTAGGCCTGATGCGTGTGTTTAATAAGGCTAGATAATCACCGGCCTAAAAAACACCTACCGTTGAGAAAATCGTGCACTGAGAAATGGCAAGGCAGCGCAGGATCAAGCGCTAGGTTGGCGGAGATGTTCAAGCAGGCGCTTGCCATTGGAAACCAGCAGGTTGACATCGGAAGTCACACCTAACAGTCTGGCGCCTTCTAACTCACAGGCCTTTATAAAATCCTGATCGCCTGAAAAGACGCCGGCGGCAATTTTACGGTCACATGCAGTTTTAATACCCTGGATGACCGCTTCCCTAATCCGAGCGTCAGAGGGGTCGCCGAGCAGACCCTTCGATGCTGCAATATCAGCCGGGCCAAAAAAAACAGCGGCAATGCCCTCTACAGTCAAAATCTCTGGCAGATTTTGAAGTGCCTCTTCACTCTCTATTTGGAGGATAAGTCGTACGCTGGCATTCGCAGTTTGCAAGTAATCCGGTTGCAGTGACCAGCGTGACGCTCTGGCCAGACCCGCGCCAACGCCTCGAATGCCTGCCTTTGGATAACGGGAAGCTTCGACAATCTGCCTCGCTTGATTCTTAGTATCTACCATAGGTACTAACAAATTGTGAGCGCCTATATCCAGATAGCGCTTGATCACAGATGCGTCATGATTGGGAATTCTCACAACGGGTACAGTCGGGTACGCCGACACGGCCTGAAGTTGTGACAGCACCGATGAGATGTCGTTTGGGCCGTGCTCGGCATCTATCAATACCCAGTCGTATCCGATCGCAGCTATCGCCTCAGCTACTAGTGGGCTGGCAAGGTTTAACCAGGCGCCGAAGAGGCTTGCTTGTCCTGTTTCGGTAAGAGGTAATAATTTGTTATGCATTGGTTCGAACATCAATCAAACCCAACCGAGACAACACCAAGCTCTCCATAATTAGCATAGAACACATCTCCCGATCTCACTGCAACAGGACTGGTGAATGAACCGCTTAGTACCAAAGCACCGGCCTCTAGCTTTTCACCATGGGCCGCGATTTTGTTGGCAAGCCATGCTACACCTTGAGCGGGATGGGTAAGCACCGCAGCAGCTACACCGGAGTCTTCGATTACCTCATTGCGGTTGAGCGTGGCACTGACCCGTGATAAATCCAGCGAGTCTGGTCGCATAGGTCTGCCGCCTAGAATAACAGCCGCATTGGCTGCATTGTCCGAGACTGTATCCAGCACCTGTCTGCGAGCGCCTGTCTCGGCGTCTTCAATTTCGATTCGAGCGTCAATTAATTCCAGTGCGGGCATTACCCAGTCGGTAGCAGAGAGTACATCGGTCAGGGTACAGTTTGGCCCCTGCAGGCTACTCTTTAATTGAAACGCCAATTCGGTCTCGAGTCGCGGTACGATAAACTTATGACTGTCGAGCCTAGCGCCGGACTGCACGATCATACTATCCAGTAACTGCCCATAATCGGGCTCGGAAATGCCCGCCGAACGTTGCATTGCCCGCGAGGTAAGCCCAATTTTCCATCCCACCAAGCGCTGAGAAGAGGCTAATTTAAGTGCCACCCAGGCACGCTGTATGGCATAAGCGTCAGACATGTCCATGCCGGAGAACTGTTTGGAAACATGGCCTATCTGGGTCTGGGATTGCTCAGCTTGTTCCAGTTGCTGAGCAATGGTTTCTACATCTTCCTGCGAAAGGGTCATACTGCGCCTCGATGACATTAATCGATGGATTAGAGCATCCAACTTGCATAATTTTAGCAGCTAAAGCAAGCACATAATCGATAGGTTTCAGGCTCAGGAGCGGTTGAAGGCGATGCTTGACCCCGTTGCATCTCCCCTCTAACATGAGACGGAGAGATAGGCAGCCGGCCACACCCACATTAAGCCCACTAAATCATTTTTACGCTGTACTGCTGATGAATACCCATATTGGATACTCACCGAATTAGACGTGCATTTGCCTCCTTAGGCCCTGGTCTTCTATACGCCGCCGTTGCTGTTGGCGTCTCACACCTGGTTCAAGCTACGCGCGCGGGAGCCGATTTTGGCCTGAGTATGGCCTTGGTAGTAATTTTTGCCTGCCTGATGAAATATCCTGGCCTTCGATTCGGCGGAGAATATGCGGCTGCCACAGGCAAAAATTTGGTTGCTAATTATCGCCAACGAGGCTGGCTCGTGTTCGGGCTATTCTCTATCAGTCAGCTGTTCAGCATGGTCTTCATAATAGCTGCGGTGTCACTCTTTACTTCCGGTTTGTTGCAGGTCGCCCTCGGGTTTGAAACTGGACCGGTCATGGGCGTGTTCATTCTGTTAGTGCTCGTTGCGGCGATGTTGATGACCGGGCATTACAAGGTGCTGGAAAAATCGATCAAAGTCATCGTTGTCTTTTTTACCCTGCTCACCACAGTTTGCATGCTGATGGTCGTAGACCGATTGGATTGGTCTGTGAGCGCATTCGCTCTGCCCCCTCTGGATGTACCAACGATACTGTTTATAGTGGCTCTGGTAGGGTTTATGCCCTCACCGACTGACGCCTCGATACTGCAATCGTTATGGACGGTAGCCAGGGCCGAGAGCGAAGGGCGCCGCGCTTCTAAAGAAGAATCACGTTTCGACTTCAATGTGGGTTACATCACCAGCTGCATACTCGCCGTTTTCTTTCTCTTCCTCGGCACTGCAGTTTTATTCGAAAGTGGAGTTGAAATGCCTGCCGACAACGCAGGGTTTGCTCGCGGATTGTTGGAGGTTTACACATCCGTCATCGGTGATTGGAGTTATTATGTGATGGCAATTACTGCTCTGTGTGTGATGTTATCAACCGCATTAACGGTTACCGATGGCATGACCCGAATGGCGCTGGCTATCGGTTCAGAGTCTCTCCCCGAACAGGACTGGCACAGCGATCGTTACTATAACGTTATACTGATCGTCTTGTGCCTTGCGGCCCTGCTGGTTATTCAGACCCTGCTGCAATCTTTTGCCCGATTCATGGACATGACATCGGTCATTGTCTTCTTCATTGGGCCCTTCCTGGCCTTTCTAAACCATCGTGCAATATTTAGCGACGAGATCCCTAAGGATAAACAGCCTGGGCGGATTATCAGAATCTGGAGCATTGTCAGTATCGTCAGCTTATTCCTGCTGATGCTAGTGTACTGCTATTACAGGCTGTTCGTTTCAGGCTAAGCTAGCAGACAGGGCAGCAATTATTTCGCGGCAGATTTCATCTCATCATTTTCATTGGGTATTGACAAGTTAACTCTTAGACCGTGAAGAACTCCAACCGGCCTTTCTATATCTCCACCGCCTTTTCCTAAGACGCAAAGCCATGCTGCCTAAGATATCGGTAGTTATCAGCTGATACTAGGTGACGACCTAAATTGAATAAATTGTATACGGCTGTATGCGCTCCTAAAAATCGCTGTGTCTGATGCGTAGTTATGCCATTAAATATTCAACGTCAAGATGGCTCAAGTTGAACCGGTGGTAGAGTAGGACGGCAGATTAAATGATTTCAGGCTGGAATCGGTGGCGCTTATACAATTTTGATTGTGTCATGGACAAAATACTGGCGGATTGGGAATTAACTTGTCAGTGCCCAATCAAAGAGTAGGGGGCTACTGTCGCGATTCCTCTTTTATTTACTCTATCTTATTCTCTTATTTTGGACTCTATCCTCCGCGATAATTCACTGTACCTTTGCACTCTGCACTCTGCACTCTGCTAGCTCTCTTAATGTTAGTTTACCGCCGCTTCGAGCAAAGTTAACGTTCCCGCATCAACATCCAGTCTAGCCTGAATGCCGATTGGCACAACCGTCTTGTCTTCAATATGGCCGATCATGGCTCCTCTAAGAGTTGGAATGCCTAATGGCTCAAAGCGATCGCGCATGACTTGCTCCATGCTGAAGGTGTTGCTGTCATAGCTATCGTCAGTGAACTTACCCAGAATAATACCTGCGACTCGCTCAAGTTTGCCGGTCATCCAAAGATGCGTCAGCATGCGGTCTACGCTATAGGGTGGCTCCGAAACATCTTCTAGAAATAAAATAGCACCGTCGAAATTAGGCTCGAAGGGGGTGCCGAGTAGGGTCACCACGAGTGACAGGTTCCCCCCGACCAAATGACCCTCTGCGCTGCCGCTAACAATAGCTGTTAGTCGATTTTCCCAATCAACGACACCAGGACGAGTCTCGAATGCAGGGGGGCCACCAATCTCTGTGGTCGAACTTGGCTCAACGAGTACCCGATTGTATTGATCGTAGGTGTAGTCTGAAAAATTTCCGCCAGCAATTGGCCCATGAAAAGTAATCAAACCTGTGCGCAGGTAAATAGCATTCAAGATCGCCGTGATATCGCTGTAACCCATAATTATTTTAGGGTTGGCGGCGATCATATCGTAATCCAGATAATGCAGGAGCCTGCCTGAGCCGTAACCTCCTCTTACGCAAAATATAGCATCGACCTCGGGGTCGGCAAACATCGCATTGAGATCATCCGCCCTCTCCTTGTCCGTTCCTGCCAGATATTGTGTTCGACTAAAAAGATTGGGCGAGGGCTTGGCGGAAAACCCCAAAGAGCGCACCAGATCCATGGCAATATGTAGTTCTTGATCCTCCGGTACGTTGCTTGCGGGTGTCACTAACCCCACGGTCATACCCGGGCGCAGGCGCTGTGGCTTAATGTTATTCGCACCGACTGCCGCATTTGCCAGAGTGGGCAGAACAGCTGCTGCCACAGCAAGCGAAGTGCTGGCGGTTAATAATTTTCGTCGAGTCATTGTCATAGTGCTGCCTGGCGCCTTGATTGAAATTCGTTGAGTTAATTAAGACTATCTAGCAGCCGCAGGTTTGTAAATAACGAATAGAGGCTGTTTTTTGTCCAGCACCGAGATCGTATTTTCCTGGTGATAGGCTGGCATCCAATAGTCCTTGGCTGCCTGAGCCGCAACGGCGATCCCGGATTAAAGAGTGGCCGCTCTGTTTCATATAGTTAACACTACTCTAAGCACTATCTCGAAGAGAGCCTGATTAGACCCCAACTATGCCGCCGCCTTTAGGTGCTTGCTATCTGCTTCCTTGTTGTCTGCCGTCTTGCCCCAGTGTTTCTAAAAATATAGAGTACCTAGGAGAGTTATCATCCCTGCATCCCTTTACCTAGGCATAAAATATGAAAAACATCAGAACACTACTCCTAACCCTAACGGTTGCTGGCAGTTGCAGCTGGATCGGCTTCTCAAACGCAGCCGAGTTGTTGCCAGCGGTGCCAGCGGGCGCACAAGCCTTGTCTTTGCAGGGAAAGCCGCTCTATGCTGCATCCCCTAATGAAGACACGAGAGAAAATTTTGTGGCTGCACGGGCCAGTTACGAGTTAGACCCGAACACTGCAGACACTATTATCTGGTATGGCCGTCGCACCGCCTACGCCGGAGACTATCGGCGAGCTATTGAGATCTTTTCTGAGGGTGTGAATAAATTTCCAGAAGACCCGCGCTTTTACCGCCACCGTGGGCATCGCTATATTTCCATTAGAGAGTTTGATCGGGCTATTTCAGACTTCGAGCAGGCGGCCGGGTTAATGCAAAGTCTACCCCTTCAGGTGGAGCCCGATGGCTTGCCCAATGCCCAGAACATTCCCTTGACGAGCACTCAGGGCAATGTTTGGTATCACCTTGGCCTGGCTTATTATCTGAAACAGGATTGGCCACAGGCGCTGGCCGCCTTTCGCAATGGCTACAACCTCGGCGGTAATGACGACAATCTGGTTTCGACCGGACATTGGATTTACATGATTCTGCGACGCATGGGCGAAGATGCTCAAGCAGTAGACGCGCTGAATGAGATAACAGCTGACATGAATATAATCGAGAACATGAGTTATCATGAACTCTGTCTTCTCTACAAAGCAGATATGGCGATCGAAGACATGATGGCGGCCAATGGTGATGACCCAAGTAACGCCGCGGTTGCCTACGGTATTGCAAATTACTTCTATTACAATGGCGACAGACAACGCTCCGACGAGTTGTTGCAGCGAATAGTGTCCGGCTCCAGTTGGAGTGCCTTTGGTTATATTGCTGCAGAGGCTGATCTTGCCAATCCGCAGCGCTAGACTCTAGCACTTCCCTGGCTGCTCTCTCAGGGCCTGTGCTTAGAAGCGCGCGGAGACTCCTAGGAGCAGTACGCCACCTACGAGTAAAGGCGCCACATATCGCACTATAATTCGCCACGCGTTGAATAAGGGTTCGCTTAGGCCGGTCAACTCATTGCGCATAATTTCTCGCGGTGCCACCCAGCCTGCGAAAACTGCGATTAATATTCCTCCTATAGGCATCATGACCTGACCGGAGAAGAAATCTATTTCTTCATTAATATGGGGGAAGAATACGCTTACGGCTCCAATTATCCAGGCAATAGCCCCAAGAGAGAGAACCGCCGTCTTGCGTTTCACCTGTAATTGCTCTTCAATAACCACCGCGGCAAGCATCAGCATGGCAATGGATGAGGTGAGTGCGCCTAACGCGGCGAGACTAAAAAACAGGCCGCCTACGAGAGAGCCTGAGGGCATTTGCAAGAAGGAGAGCGGCATAGTGCTGAAAATCAATCCCATGCCCATGGCTGGATCCAGGTTGAACTGAAATACGATCGGAAAGATCATGAGGCCCGCCACCATGGCAACAATGGTATCGGATGTGGCGATCACCAGCCCATCATTCGCGATATTTGCTTTCTTGTCCATGAAAGCGCCGAAGGTCAGCATGGCTGCTCCACCAACTACGACGGAGAAAAATGCCTGCCCGAAGGCGGCGAGTATCACTTCCGGACTTAGTTCTTCAAAACGGGGACTGAGCAGATATTCGATAGCTGCACCTGCACTGCCGTTACTGAGGGAATAAACACAGAGCAGCGTTAGCATTACAAAAAACGCCGGCATGGTTACCCGAGAGAAGCCCTCTATGCCCTTATGCAGCCCCCGCAGCACAATCGCAACGGTGATCGCCATAAATAGCGTCTGCCAGAGAAACGCGCGCACCGGGGTCGCATAAATTGCAGGCATGGCACCTTCAACATATCCGCCGCTGAAGCCAGCTACGGCAAAAGCCAAGACGCGCCCAGAGATGACCCCGTAGATGCATAACACCATATAGGTCGCAAACGCCCCAATGCCGCCAACCAGGCCCCACCAAGGCGAGCGACCAGCAGCTCGGGCCATTTCCTTGGTCGAGCCAACGGCAGATAGGCCCATGTGTCGGCCCACCGCGAGCTCACCAATTAATACCGGATAAACAATGCCTATGATGCAAAGCAAATAGACCAGTACGAAAGCCGAACCGCCATTCTCTCCAGCCTGAAAAGGAAATCGCCACAGATTGCCAAGGCCAACTGACGCGCCAATGCCGACCATTAGGAAGGAGAATCGATTGGTCCAGCGGGCAGTTGTTGGTACTGGAGTAGCCATAAGCTGCATCTCTATTATTTTTGTTCTACAGGCACCTGATCGAAGACGCTTCTAGCACTATTTACCCAAGCCCTAGCGAACTTTTTATTGCAGGCATCGCACACTTTACTTTCTTGTTTTCTGACTACTTATTTTGAAAGGCAGTCGATCCGGCTACCTTCAAACGTTATCCCTGGGGGCGAAGGACCCATCGTCAATACTATATAGCAAACGGTCTTACTTTCACGCAGACATTTCCGCGGAGAATATCGTGGCTGATCGTGCTTGTGCGAACTAATCCAAATCGCAGCAGCCCAAGCATAATCGAGGCGGCTTCCTAGACTCAAGATTAACCCTGCACTTACTAAGCTAGCCCGGCCCAGAACGCGCCGCTGTCTCAGCACCTAGCTCTGAATCGATAAAGCAATCGTTCATGATTCTTATGCTAATTCTTACTCTTATTCTAAACATTATCTTTCCTCTATCGGCAACCCCGAGCACGCTAACAGTGTTTATCAATGCACATAGGGTTTGCGATTTTTTCAGAGAGGAAACCTGGTTCGTTGGACGAAGGCGTTTACCGCAGCCAGCAGATTTCGACTACCATCCCGAATAACGAAGACAGATTCTTCTCGTTGTCCTGGCGTAAGATCATGGTGGTCAATTAAGATTACTTCATCGCCGTGCGATGGGATAATTTCGTCATCTAAGGAATAATATTCCGCTTCGGCGATAGCATCGAGCTGTCCGTTATCGAATGCCTGGTAGAGCTCATCGAACGTATCGGTTGTTCGCACGATAACACCTTCAGGTGCGCGGCGATTAACGTCGCGCTCTGCCGCCATGCCTGAAACCACCCCGACAGTGTATCCAATGAAGTCATTGATGTGTGCGTAGCGCTCCCTATCTTTGGGATTGATACGCAGCGCACGGCGTTCATAAAGAAATGGCGTAGAGAAGGTTGCTCCAGCCGACGCACGATCGGGAAAACTCGCGACGTTAGTCGCTACGAGGTCGACTTCATTGCTACTCGCCAGAAGCCAGGATTCATTGAAGGGAACAACTACCCAGGAGATAGTTAGATCGTGCTCGGTAGCAAATAGCTCAACGTATCGCCTAATCCAGAGCTGGGAATCATATTCACTCGAGGGAGTGCCAGTGGTCACCGCGACTCTTAGCACGCCGGGAGTGAGCGTCTGGATTTCTTGGTCTGCGGCACACCCATTCAAAGCGATAAGCATCCAGAAAGTCACTATGCCGGCCACCGCAAATGAAATGCTGCGTAAACGATTCATGGTTCACCTTTTATCAGTAAAGGGGTAGAGTAGCGGAAAAATTCCCTCTAGCCAAAAACTACTGTACTTTACTCCCTATATCAGACAAATTCCTCGGTGAAATAGAAGCAGATACATGGCGGACAAGGATACGCGGCACTCAATTGATACGTTGCTCGTACGTGATGAGCGCCACTCCAAAGGCGCCGTCGCTCCGCCGATCTACCAGACATCGCTTTTTACCTTCGATTCTTACCAGGCAATGCTAGACCGGTTTCGCGGTGACACCGACCAGGCGGTCTATTCCAGAATTGATAACCCGACGGTGTCTGTGCTGCTCGGGAAGATTTGCCAGCTGGAGGGGGGTGAAAAAGCCCTCGCATTTTCAAGCGGAATTGCGGCAATCAGTAACGCAGTGCTTGGCCTGGTCAAGGCTGGCGATCGAATTGTATGTGTCAAGCATTGTTATCCTGACACGTATCGGCTACTGCAGATAATCTGCGCCCGTTTCGGGGTAACGACGGAATTCGTTGACGGCACTGATCTGGAAGCGATTGAACATGCTCTGCCCGGCGCCAGTCTTCTTTATTTAGAGAGTCCGACAACCCAGCTATTTGAAGAGCAAGATCTTCCAAGAATCGCGGCGCTGGCAAAAGTGGCCGGCGTCACAAGCATTATCGATAACAGCTGGGCCACACCGATTTTTCAAAAACCAATCGAATTTGGAATCGATCTGGTTGTGCACTCCGCATCGAAATACATCTCTGGACATAGTGACACCGTCGCGGGCTTGTTGGTGGGTAACGGGGCACTGATCGACAAATTGACCAATGAGACGACACCATATCTAGGAGCTAAGTTATCGGCACAGGAAGCGGCGCTGTTGCTGCGCGGATTACGGACGCTGCCGCTGCGTCTGCAACGTCACCAGGCGAGCGCATTGATGCTCGCGAAGCGTATTTGTGAACACCCTGGTGTAACCGCTGTGCATCATCCGGGCCTCAGCCCGGCACCGTATTCGTCATTGACTGGCTATGGTGGTCTGTTCAGTTTCGAAGTCGATGATTCGATCGACATTCCTGCCTTTTGCAACTCATTAGAGCTGTTTCGGCTCGGTGTTAGCTGGGGAGGTTACGAAAGTCTGGTTATGCCGGCGGAAGTTTCCATTAGACAGGCTGGCACGCCAAGCGCAGCGATAGACTTTGGCGTGCCAGCGAGACTCATTCGTTTATTCGTAGGCCTCGAAGACCCCGAGGATCTTTGGCGGGATCTCCATACGGCGCTAACATCGCCCGTCCACCGAGAACGGTAATGCGTAAGCCCATCTCTCTGTTTGAAGCCGCGCTCCCTCTGCTTTCCATGTTGTTGTGTCTTGTGCTTGGTGGCTTTTTCATCCCAATGGGTACAGAGCTGCTGGTGTTGGTGATGCTTATTGCCGCCACCGTTGCCGGCGTTATCGCTGCCCGTCACGGTCATGACTGGGACGCCATTCAACGAACCACAGGCGAGAAAATTGCAACAGTCCTGCCGGTCATCCTGATACTGTTGTCAATCGGTATGTTAATTGGGACGTGGATGTTTAGTGGCACCATACCGATGCTTGTCTACTATGGTGTGCAGCTGATTGACCCACAGTTCATGATCATCACTGCGTTTCTGGTGACGGGAATGATGTCAATGACGGGCTCATCGTGGGCGGCTGCAGGCACTATCGGTGTCGCGCTAATGGGAGTGGCTGCCGCAATCCATTCGCCGCTGCCTGCAACCGCCGGTGCGGTAGTGTCCGGCGCTTATTTCGGTGATAAGCTCTCACCCCTGTCTGACCAGACCAATATTTGCGCAATTGGTGCTAATGCCAATCTTTATGACCACATTCGTAATATGGTTTATACCGCAGGACCATCCTTCGTAGTGGCGCTGCTGGTATATTATGTTGCGGGAATCATGACAGAGGGCGGCGCAGTGGCAGGGTCAGATATCAGTCACCCGATTCTTCGCGAGATCGAACAGGCCTATGCTGTGAGCTGGCTCGTATTTATACCCGTGCTAATTGTCATTCTGGGCACATTCAATCGCAAGCCGGCAGCGCTGGTGATGGTAGTCTCCTCAGTTACTGCGATGTTGATTGGAATCGGCGTGCACGGATTCAGCGCCTACAACGCAATCCTCAGTGCCATCTCTGGATTCAATGTCGAGATGATCGAAATCGTTGCCAATACGCCAAGTAACATGCTGGAAAGCTTATTAAACCGCGGCGGCGTCAACTCGATGTCTACCACTCTCATTATTATTATTGCGGCGTTCCTGCTTGCCGCAGGCATGGATGTCTCCGGCGCCCTGGACAAGCTATTGCAGACGATGATCGGACGAGCGAAGTCTGTTTTCGGGCTAGTCGCAGCAACGCTGGCATCGGGTGCAACGATGATCGCGCTGACTAGCCACGGCGGTGTCACTGCATTAATCGTTGGTGGCTTGTTTCGGGACGGTTACCGTGATCGCGGCTTGGCCCCTGAGAACCTGTCGCGTTCGCTAGAAGACTCGGTGACAATTCTCGAACCGCTTATGCCATGGACCGTATCTGCGATCTTCATGGCAACAACCCTAGGCGTACCTACAGTGGACTACATGCCCTGGGCGGTGTTTTGCATGACCGGCTGGATGTTTTCGTTATTGCTGGCAGCCTTTTATGAGCGCACCGGATTTGGGTTGAAAGCTCTACAGGGGAAAGCGAAGTCTGTGATTACTTAACACGCAATCCATGCCGATGTCCTAATACAGGTTCCTTTCTTGCCTATACCACTCTGATAATCATCAGAAAATTGGAGGAACCGATGCTGCGCCTGTTTATTTTCGCACTCTTTTGGGAACCGATAGCGCTTGTATATTTTGATTAAGTCATGGGCCCAATATAGGCGGATTAGGAGTTAATTTGTGAGTATCCTCTAACCGTGGTGATAGGGTTTCTGTTTCAGCCGTTTTATGCCTTTGCGTCGTATTAACCCTACTCTTCGCCGATCGGCTCAGCGTGCCCTCTATTTTAACAATCTACGCCCTGGCAGTTGGTCTGGACGAAACTCGCTCCCACCAATCATTAAGATTTTTTAGTTCTGCCGGAATGCGAACACCTACAGCAGCCTTAGCCATAACGAAGGCGCACTGCGCCGTAATATCAGCGACCGTGTAATCGTCACCGACAATAAACTCTCTGTCGGTAAGCTCTTTGTCCAGCCATTCCATGCGTGACAGCACATTAACTCTGTTGATCTGGGCGAGCTCGGGAATTTGAGTGAGTCTGCCTTTCCACATCTCACCGGTATGCACAAAGATTCTTATAATGGGATCGAGCAATTCAAATTCCATGCGGCGGTGCCACATGTCTACAAGGGCGCGGTCCAGCACATCGTGTCCCATCAGTGCGGGATTGGGGTTAGTCTCTTCCAGATAACGGCAGATGGTGGCGGATTCGCTGATGCAGGTGCCGTCGTCCAGTTCTAGCACAGGCATCATTCCTAACGGATTTTTGTCGAGGTATTCCTCGGTCTGGTTTTCTCCGGTCATCATATTTACCGGAACAGTGGGAATATCCAATCCTTTTTCGGCAATGAATATTCTTACCCGGCGAGCATTCGGCGAAGGGGGTAGATCGTATAGCTTCATGATAGCAGCCTATATTGATGGTTAATTGAAATCTTTGCTTAATCTACAGTGGTTCGCTCGCGACAATATACCGCTCGAGAAACAGTGGTGGCAGGCGAACAGGTCTGCCATTGTCCAGGTTGGTACAGACGAAATTAAACAGCCCGCGCGCTAGCGTCTTATTAGTGTCAGCGTTGATGATTTGAAATTGGCGGCTCAGTCTGAGTTTGCCGTCGGGCTCGACAATCCAGGTAGCGATCTTCAGCGAGTCTTGTTCATAGGCCGAGCCCAACAGATCAACCTTGCATTTTACGGCGGCCATGCCGCGAGCCAGTTTTCTGCAGGTAGACTCCGGGAGGCCGACGGCCGTGGAATGGTCGAAGGCGCAATCGATCATCCACTTTATATAGTTGTGAGTGGAGACATGACCGTAGCCGTCAACATTGTCGGCGCTGACGACGGCATCAATTACAAATGGATTGCTACGATCCCAGATAAATTCTATCGCTTCGCTCCAAGTTCTTAGATTTGCTATTTTTTTAGCCAGATTGATTTTACTTCTTTTTAAATCAAAGAATCAAAAGGCGATTTACAGGGGGAGAGCCACTGATGCTTTCCGGCGTTAACAACAGGGAATTGACGCCACATTCGGTTTGAGTTTGCCTTACTTCCGTGACCACTGATTGCCACCATCCACAGCAAGCTCTGCTCCTGAAACATACCTTCCGCTTTGTGAAGTGAGAAATACAACAGCATTGGCAATGTCCTCTCCCTCTCCAAATGTGCCTAGAGGAATTTTGTCGAGTGCCTCTTTTGACCTGCCTTGTGCAATGATAAGTCGGTCAACTCCCTCTGTCCCTTCAATCGGGCCTGGAGAGATATAGTTCGCTCGAATGCCGTATTCGCCCCATTCAACGGCGAGGGTTTTCATCAAATTTTGAATTCCGGACTTAGCAGCTCCGGCGTGGGCAGCGCCGGGCCAGCCGAAGTTAGCGGCTGTTGCGCTAATAGATACGATACGGCCGCCATCCACCGCTTCTTTTAAGTAGGGCAGCGCAGCCTGACAGCAATTAAACGTGCCATTCAAGTCGATCTCTATGACGGTGCGCCAACCGTTCCAGGAAAGTTCTTCGGTAGGGCAGATAAAGTTGCCCGCCGCGTTACAAATCAGAATGTCGATGCCGCCTAGCGCTTCTGCAAAGTTTGCCATGACAGCCTTCATGCCCTCTGAATCGCGCACGTCACCGGTGTGCCACTTAACATCGATTCCGTCTTCACTCTTGAAGGCGTCAACGGCAGCCCGCAGTTTCTCTTCCTTGCGGCTGACAATACCAACATTCGCCCCCAGAGAACCGAGCATGCGAACTATATGAGCACCAATACCAGTAGCGCCGCCTGTAACGACCGCCGATTTTCCTTGAAGTGTCCCTGCTGCAAAACTCATGAGCTGTTCCTTTTAGTTGTCTTAATAGATGGGTTTATCCGAAAGTTACAGAAAAAAGAGCATCAGGGACACTGGTGCTGACAAGTTGAACCCCTTTCTGTCAGAATTTGGAGCATGAACCAGTCAAATATCTACCACCGATTCAATCTCAGTCATCGTGATATCGAGGATTTTATGTCACAAGGGGGCATCGATGTGAGCTATGCACGAGCCTGCAAGACTGTGAGAGCGGTGTATGCGCAAGTTCAAATAGATAGAACAAGCGCGACGATTTTTAGGTGCTCATGCGGCGGTTTATACATTGCTCAACCTAGGTAGGCATTTGATGTCGGCTGAGAACTTTCGGTATTTTAGACTGCGTGCCTTTGCGGCTTGGGAAAAGGCAGTGGCTATTTAGAAGCGGTTTCGCCAGGTTTCTTAATGTTGGCCATTAGCTTGTCAATACCGATGAAACCGTCTACCGCTCTTCCTCCTTTTCCTCTTTTGTTGTAACTCTCTCCCACAGCCTGATCGGACTCCTAAATGGAATAACTAGAAAAATCCTTTTAAACCAGGTATGTAGAGATCTTCTTTCCGAACTCAATCCCTTAATGCTTTAAGCTATGCCTGACTATGAACAGCACATTATGTACTGCAGAATCGTACTGCTGGAGATCCTTGTCCAACAACTCCAATGGCAACGGGGCAGCCCTTCTTCCAAAGCAGCCCAAATCGCAACGCTCCAAACTACTGTATATCTACTCTGACCCCATTTCTACCCCATTTCTTAATTTAAAAGTTTAATTAGCGCGTCAATTTGCTGGCCGTTATTACATAGATGTGGAGATAAACGAATCCCTTTAGCACGAACATCAAATTGAACATGAGCGTCTCGAAGCCGCTTTATCATATCTTGATTACGATCTCTAAAATCTAAAATCAGCGTTCCGCCCCGTCGCTCCAATTCTATTGGAGACACTAAGTTTTCAGGGCTTATCGCCTGAATGATTCTATCGACTAGCTCATTATTGTGCGCTCTAATCTTGTCAACACCGATGTTGTTAATGAATTTTAAGCTGTGAGAAGCTACAACGTAGGGGAGCACAGAGGGCGTCCCTCCCCAGAAGCGCAGCGCATTCGGAGCATAATCAAAATTATGTATATCAAATTCAAACGGATTCGAGTGTGAAAACCATCCCACGCTCTGTGGTTCACATCGCTCGATAACATCTGGACTGACCCAAAGAAACCCTGCGCCTGGGCCTCCCCCAATCCACTTTACACAAGAACCAACTACAAAGTCTGCAGCCCAAGCTTGGAGGTCAATAGGCAAAATAGCAGCAGACTGAGCAATGTCCACAATAGACAAAATATTTTTTTGACGGCTAAGGTTCGTTATAAGTTGAACTGGTAACTGACGACCGTTATTAGACTGTACATGCGTTACTAAAACCATCGCAACATCTGATGTTGTCTGTTGATCCCAGATGTCAATATCTGAAGTGTCAGCTTCTGCAGGAATGAATTTTAAACGATAGCCAGCACCTCCAGCTTTTTGTAACGCAAATGCAATGGAGGGAAAATCTTCTTCACTCATCAAAATACAATTTCTTTCTTTATCTAACGGCAGAGAATCGAGAATTTTTGCAACAGCACTAGAAAGGCTTGTCTGAGGGCAGAAGCTATCTTTTTCCCCGTTCAGTAGGGAAGCCAGCCGCGCACGAAAAGATTCTATAGCTGCTAACCAATGAGTCCATATTTCACTGTCAGCGTTCCGCCATGCCTGCCAAAAATCGGTGGTCGCAGTGGGCTCCAAAGATCGCAATGGTAGTCCAACGGAATGATTCAGCAAGTAGATGCCATCATGGCTTATGTACTTTTCTGCCCATCTGTCACTGATCACTTTAAGGAGTCCTTAAGGTACTCTATATCAGAGTAGCGCGTTTTAAATTCATTCCCGACATTCAGGGCACAGCGCATATCACAAAGTTTTTTTAACCCTTTTAGTAAAACGGGTAGCGGTGGCCCGCTCGCGGTGATAACGGAGCTGTCAGTCAGGCCCGCGGCAGTCGCAGGCTGGTCAATAAACTTGCTCACGAGTGACTCATGATGCTGTTTCGCTACATTCCCATGAGCCGTACAAACTTCTAGAAAGAGCGTTAAATTACGTACGAACCAATTATTCTTAGAAGACCCTTCTATTTTAGAAGCATGCAAAAAACTATCCAGCAAACTTTGACGACGCATGCAGTCTCTTAGAATCAATTGATCTTCCGGGCGCATAAACAAAAACTTATCCACTAGTAACTGAGAATAATAGGGATCATCTGCCTGGCAAACTCCTAGCAATAGATCAATCACATTTATACCAGCAAAATCCCCAGCATTAGCACCTCGGTATTCATGTAACCCCACTCGGTGGGGTCGGTAGTAGGGTCTAACACAGAAAAAGAAACGATCTATATCAAGTTTTTCGAATAACAACTGATTGAATCGATAAACATCTTCCAAACTCTGCTTAGCGCTTAAGAGAAGATCATAAGTAACCGGATGGGAAACCCCCAGGGGGAGAATTTGGCGCAACGATTCGGATGCCCGAATGAATGCAAAGACGCTTCGAGTGTTATATTCGAGAAATATTTTTTCATCATTAAGATTCGTAAAGGTTTTGTAAACACCATCCACAGCATAGTTATGAGTTTCTAAATGGCAGGAGGCAAATCGTGGGACTACACCAAGAGATGCCCCCAGCTGCATGGCCAGAGCCGAGGCTTCTTGCAATGGTGACCTAGATTCTCTGGAAGGCTCTGTAATATCGTGACGGCGGCATGCTGCCATATAAAAACCGACATTACCTAGCAGATCAAACCCGCTGTCGAATCCTTCGTCAGTATTACCCTCACGCAGCAATTCCACAATGAGGGTCCTTCCTTCATCAACAAGCTGTTGTTTAACACTGGCACCAATACCTTGAGTTGAATGGCGATCTGAGCTTGCAAAATAACTCTCTTCTAAAACCGTATTCATTTCCCTAAAGTCGCTACGTATCCAGTGATCTAGGGCTTGGGATTTCAATGTCATTAGATTGATTTTCTCAGGAGTAATTTTAGGATAAATATTACTATTTGCATTTTATATTCTTTCTGAAGCCTGATATCTGAAGCGGATGGGCAGTATGGTAGTGCTCAAAATACTCAATGGTTCGGACAGGATAGTATGTATACGGGTGCAATGGAACCACCCTGACTTATCGAGGAGTGCCCCTCATAAATGGGGTCCATAAATGGGGTCAGAGTAAATATACAGTAGTTCGGAGCGTTGCGATTCAGCGCTAAGCCATATGAACAGGAAAGCCCGGCCACTCACTAGTGATAGGGCTTTTTATTTGGAGGGCCCACAGGAACTCGAACCCCGAGCAAACGGATCATGAGGCAGTGCAACTGGGGGCCTTCCGAGTCTGTAATATGAAGAATTCAAAAGGTTCTTTCAGGCCAAATCCCCAAGGCCGACCGAAACCGCCCCTTCCGAACCCGCCTGGGGTCGGGCGGTTCACCGAACTCGGCAACTGGAAGAATCCAAACGGGTTTCAGTGACCGAGCGCTGAACCAAACCCGAAACGGATCGGAGGGCAGCTTTTCCGGCCGGAGGGGTGGGGGTGAAATCTTGCAGAACTGGAACACCTGAAATCCTGGGAAATGGTAGCTGGCAGCATCTGGCGCTAGTTGCCGCGTAGAATCGTCTCTCTAAGAATTCTCGTAGATTCAGAGAGTGAATCTGTCAATGCCATCGCACGAGCCTAGAATACAAGAGAGAGGAAGCGGAGCATGCGTAAGTTCAAATCAATGCATCAGGCGCAGCGATTTTTGAATGCACATGCAGCTTTCTATAACTTATTTAACCTGGGCAGACATTTGGTGTCAGCTGAGAATTACCGTTATTTACGGCTGCGCGCCTTCTCGACTTAGGAAAAGCAGTGGCGTTATAGGCTGTGATTGAAGGAGGTTTTTCAGGCTTGGCGGTTAACTTGTCAATACCCTTAATTTGGTTACAATAGCCCAATCATTAGCAGTGAAATTGACAAGAAAATACTCGGTTTGTTAAGTGCTGATTTTACACAAAATCGCTGGCGTTCAATCGAACCACCGACACAAGTATTTTCAGTAGATAGAGCGACCAATTTCTTATTTAGATTAACAAGTAATAAGCGCAAAATCAGTGTGTGCTAGAAAGCGTGCTAGGGCATCTGATCAATCTAGGCTGAATCCGTTCTAGAAATAAACCTGTCCTCTATTACTCGATTTGCCCTGCAACTTTTTTGGAGTCTCTCTGTTACTATAGCTGTGCTTTAATAATTGAGGCTACCCTTGGCGGTAGCGACTCACGACGGTAGAGGGCTAGCATTGAGTATTCGTTACGGAATTATTGGTACAGGCATGATGGGCTGCGAACATATTCGCAATCTCGCCGCTATGGATGACGTAGATATTGTGGCAGTTGCAGATCCCAACGAAGAGCCAAGGGAGTGGGCGATAGAATCTTGCGGTGATCGCTTCTCGCCCCGTGTCCATGAGGATTATCGGGATTTGCTCAATAACGATAGCGTCGATGCCATAGTTGTGGCATCCCCAAACTATACTCACATAGATGTCATGCGCGATGTATTCAAGACAGATAAGCATGTGATGCTGGAAAAACCCATGTGCACGACTCTCGCTGATGCGCTGGAATTAGATAGATTGACGGCTTCCCATAAGGGCATTGTCTGGATTGGTCTGGAATATCGCTACATGCCTACTACCAGCGCTTTGCTACAATATCTTCCTGCTATTGGCGAAGTGAAGATGTGTGCGATTCAGGAGCATCGTTTCCCCTTTCTTAAAAAGGTTGGAGATTGGAACCGTTTTAACCGTAACACCGGAGGCACTTTGGTCGAGAAGTGTTGTCACTTTTTTGATTTGATGAATTTGGTAGTGCCCGGAAAGCCTGTAAGAGCTCTAGCATCTGGAGCCCAATCCGTTAATCATCTTGATGAAATCTATAACGGTGCAGTGCCTGATATTATCGACAATGCCTATGTGATCGTGGAATACGACAGTGGCGCGCGAGCCATGTTAGATCTATGCATGTTTGCAGAAGGCTCCAAGTACGAGCAGATGATCGCGGTTACTGGCGATGCCGGTAAATTGGAAACCACCGTTCCGGGAGACGAGCTATTCATTAGTAAGCGTGAACGAGGCTCTGGCAAAGCTGTTTCCATAACCATGGATAGCCGTGTTAAGCATGAAGGTTTTCATCATGGATCAAGTTTTCTCGAACACAGAGAATTTATAGACGCGATTCGTGAAGGCAGTGGACCGGCAGTTACAACCACAGATGGTTTGATGTCTGTGCTGGTAGGCCTAGCTGCTCAGCAGTCGATTGAGACGGGGCGGGCGGTTAACATAGACTCACTCTTAGAGCAGCATAGCGATAAATAGAATCAAATAGAGAATTAGCTAAAAATAGAGAATCATTAGGACAGACATGAAATTTGAATCAGTTAAAGATATGCCGCCCATTGGTTTTGGGCTCTGGAAGATCGCCCCCGATACCTGCGAGCAGACAGTAGTTGAAGCGATTCGCTGCGGTTACCGTCATTTTGATGCAGCATGTGACTACGGGAACGAGGAGGCGGTGGGGCGCGGCATTCAGCGGGCCATAGCACAAGGGCTTTGTACCCGAGAAGAACTGTGGATCACTTCCAAGCTTTGGAATACCTACCACGCAGCTGAGCATGTGCCTGCAGCGCTAGAGCGTACACTAAATGACTTGGGGCTGGACTATCTCGATCTTTACCTAATTCATTTTCCCATTGCCTTGAATTACGTCCCTTTTGAGGAGCGCTATCCACCTGAGTGGATCTATGACCCGGACGCTCCGGCGCCCAGAATGAAGCTGGCTAAAGTACCCTTGAGCGAAACATGGCTGGCAATGGAAGCATTGAAGGAAAGTGGTACCGTAAAGCATATTGGTGTGTGCAATTACAACAGCGGTTTGCTGCACGATTTGATGAACTATAGCAATATGCCGCCGGAGGTTTTGCAGATAGAGGCACATCCTTATCTGGCTCAAGAGAAACTCATTCGTATCGCCAAAGATTATGGGCTAGAAGTAACGGCATTCTCACCCTTAGGCTCTCTGTCTTATGTTGAGCTGGATATGGCAGGTCATGACGAATCCATCCTTGAGCAGACTGAAGTAAAATCTATTGCCACTAGAATTGGCTGCACTGCTGCACAGGTATTATTACGATGGGGGATCCAGCGGGGCACATCGGTTGTGGCCAAGAGCACTAATCCTGAGCGTATGCTGCAAAATCTAACAGCGCAGGATATCGTACTAACAGCTGAAGATATGGCAGCTATTTCACAATTGAACCGCAACCGTCGCTTTAACGATCCAGGTGTTTTCTGTGAGGCGGCCTTTAACAGTTTTCATCCCATTTATGACTGACAGTACATTTCCCGCTATCGTAGAGAATCAGGCCGGTTTCACAGAGGTGTCGGAGGTTCTGGATTGGCTCACTGCTGAAGTTGCTCGCTTTAAGGAGCAGCTTGCGAGCACTGGCGCTGTCTTGTTCCGCGGCTTTCCAGTGAGCAGTCCAGAAGACTTCGATGCGTTTAGTGCAGCATTTGGCTATGGCGATTTTACCTACAAGGAATCGTTATCTAATGCCGTCCGTATCAATTTTACTCCGCGTGTATTCACAGCCAATGAAGCACCGCCCGAAGTAGAGATTTTTTTGCATCACGAAATGGCGCAAACACCTCTCTCGCCCGAGAAACTTTTCTTCTGTTGTCTAAGCGCGGCAGAGGAGGGAGGCGCGACGCCTCTTTGCCGTTCGGATTGGCTGTATGCGGCTTTCAGAGAGCGGCATCCAGAATGGGCTAGGCAATTTGCCGAGTTGGGATTGAAATATAAAATTCAGATGCCCGCCCAGGCAGACGCTGATTCCGGTCAGGGACGCAGTTGGTGTAGCACGCTGAGCGTAGAGACCGTTGATGAAGCTGAGCAGAGGCTACGAACCCTAGGTTATTCGTGGCGCTGGGAAGAGGACGGTTCATTGATAACAACAACGCCAGCGATGCCTGCGGTAAAGCAACTGCCCGACGGTAGTGAGTCCTTCTACAATCAGGTTCTTGCGGCTCATCTTGGCTGGAAACCGGTGGGAGAGGACAAGGAAGAACCGCTTACATTTGGTGACGATAGCGCAATTCCGGGCGAAGCTCTGGTTGAGCTAGACCGACTTTCCAAGGATTTTGTTTTGCCCCTCGACTGGCAAGAGGGCGATGTGGCTCTCGTGGATAATCATCGCGTGATGCATGGCCGATATCCCTTCACTGGTTCGCGAAAACGGTCTGTCGTTGTTTGTTTGGCGAGAGATGTGTAGTCACTGGAATGTAGAGCCACTGCCTAGTTTTGAGCTTGCTATCATTTTTATGTCTAGGCTTTCAAAATCGGTGGAATGAACGATAAAGGGCATTGACAAGTTAACTTATCAAGCCGGTAAAAGCCTCATCAATTCACTTCTACATTCCCACCGCCTTTTCCCAAGACGCAAAGGCTCGCTGTCTAAAAAATCGATGAAAATAAAGGGGACACTAACAACTTAATAATTTAAGCTCCCGACGAATCGAGAATACTAATATCCAAACAGTATTAAGTTGTTAAATTGTTAGTATCCCTAGGCACTAGGCATCCGTGCACCCGAAATCATTCAATATGCAGTCTGGCTCTACCACCGTTTCAATCTTAGCCACCGTGATATCGAAGTTCTAATGGCTGAGCGGAGCGTGACTGTCAGTTATGAAGCCATTCGTTTATGGTGCAACAAGTTCGGGCCGAAGTACGCTCGGAGGTTAAGGCGAAAGCATCAAGGGTATGGCGATACGTTCTTCATTGATGAGGTATTCGTGAAGATCCGGGGTCAGCGGCACTACTTGTGGCGAGCCGTAGATCAAGACGGTGAAGTCATCGATGTATACTTGCAGAAGCGGAGTGACGGAAAGGCCGCAAAGCGGTTCTTTAAGCGGTTATTGAATAAACACAAAGACGAGCCAAGAAAGATAGTGACCGATAAGCTCAGAAGTTACGGAGTGGCTCATAGAGAACTTATTCCAGAAACGATTCACGATACGACGCAGTATGCCAACAATCGTTGTGAGCTGTCGCACGAACCTATAAGAGTTAGGGAGCGGGGCATGCGCAAGTTTAAATCGATGCATCAAGCACAACGATTCTTGGGTGCTCATGCTGCTGTCTATAACTTATTTAACCTAGGCAGACATTTGGTGTCAGCCGAAAACTACCGATATTTCCGACAGCGAGCTTTTGCGTCTTGGGAAAAGGCAGTGGCAATATAGGAGTTCCTAATCGGGGCTTTTGCCGATTGGAGACAGTTAACTTGTCAATACCGGAACTTTTAATTGCCATTTCACGCGCAGGTGTATACGCCATATATCGAGCCTGAAATGGGATTTCAAATTTTCAGATGCAGTACAATAGGAAGTCGCAGTAGAAAAAATGGCAATGTAGCTCAGCTGGTTAGAGCACAGCATTCATAATGCTGGGGTCGGTGGTTCAAGTCCACCCATTTCTACCATATTATCAATGACTTACAAAGTATAGCCCGGCCGATCTTTGAAAAAGTAAACGCCGGGTAAACACCTCAATCACCTTTTCTCCTACTGCTAACGCCCCAACAAGCAATCAATTGGAAATAATTATGAGCGATATAGAGAGTAGCAATACTGCAGAGCACATCGAGCTAGAATTGAGGTGAATTTAGAAATTCCCCATCGTCCGGATTGGGTCGACAGAGAATACTCGGCTTTTTATATAAACAGTGCTCAAACAGTCGTGTTGTGACTAAACGGTGTCAGTACCATTAATTATTCTATACAAAAATAATTAGCTACCATTCTTGCCAACAATTCCGCTGTTGTGCGCTTTGAATTCCTGTCTTCGAATCGTATCTGCTGTCGCCTGAGGTCAAACTAAATCTGGCAGGATTCTCTTATTTTTCCAGTCCAGAAAACATACTTATGCTGCTTGAAGAGGTGGGCTACAAAGTAGAAAATATACCCCTGTTATCCGCTTTGTCTAGCACTTAGTCATCTGAGCAAGCCAACCCAATCCTCAGCGCTGATTCAATGAATTCAAAATGGTCAAGCACCGCCTGCGTTGACTCTGTTGCGGCCTGCAAAACCGGACCCGCTTGAGCGACAACATTGGCTCCAAGTTTGATGGCCTTGGCGGCATCCAGTCCATGACGTATACCACCTGATGCGATAATGGGAATATGGGGAAGGCTAGCACGAACAGATTGCACAGCATCAGGCGTGTTGATACCCCAGTCTCGAAATACTTCACCCAAGGCACTCAGTCTGCTATTGGCCGTACGGCTAGCCTCTACTTGAATAAAATTTGTACCCCCTTTTCCCGCGACGTCTATCGCTTGAACACCTGCGTCAACCAATCGAATTGCTGTCGAGGAAGAAATACCCATGCCGACTTCTTTTGCTACTACAGGCACATCCAAAAATCGGGCCACAGTTTCAATAGCATTCAAAAGCCCTCGCCAATCCGTATCACCATCTTCTTGCATAAGTTCTTGTAGGCAGTTCAGATGGATTATCAGGGCGTCTGCTTCAATCATATCTATTGCACGTTGCACATCGGAAAGCGAAAAATCATTCCTCAATTGAGCTGCGCCTAGGTTCGCATAGAGAGGGATGTCCGGAGCCCACCTGCGTAAATGGCCTGTTAGGCCACCATCGCCAGCACTAAGTAAAGCGACCCGCTGGGATCCTACCCCCATTGCAATTCCAAGATCTTGTGCTGCCTCTGCTAAATGTGCATTGATTTTCTCGGCTTTCAGGGGACCGCCTGTCATAGAACTAATTAGAAATGGCCGACGCAGTTGTTTACCTAAAAACTCTGAGGTAAGGTCAAAGTTAAGCACATCCTTTTCGGGTAACGCATTGTGTGTCAATTGAATTTTATCCCATGGACTAGCCTGCGCCGCGGTTTCGAGCCGCTGCTTAAGTACTAAATCAATATGGTCTGCTTTTCGTTTTAGTATTTCAGTCATCTTATCTTTCTATGAACCTCTTTTTCTTGAAAGTGCGATAAGCACCATGTGTGGCACCGTCAAAGCGAACAAGCCTATAAAAATCACCTGAATTATCTGCTGGCTTAAATCTGCAGCCGGAAGATGAATTAGAAAAGCAATTCCTGCCGCGATGCCAAGCACGGTAAAAGGCAAAGCAAAAACCATAACCTGAGAAAAGCCAAGTTTAGACAGTGACTCGTGTAAATGCAGTGGACTATGCAGCAGGCAAAAATAAAGAGTGAAGTAAGGTATTGGCGGCAATGCTACGGAGGCGCAAAAAAGCGTAAAGATCTCTATTAGAGCTATTTTACTCAGATCTGGAGCGCTCATACATCTGCATACCACATACAAAGTGCTAACAACCGCGATAAAGCCCATTAGCTCTACAACAACAGCACTAGAATTTGGGACAAGTAAATCAAATATTGACGTTACTTTTACCTCGAAGAAAAAAGCAGGCAAAGTTATAACTGATACGCTTACCGCAAGACTAAGAGGCCTATCGAAAAAAACAAGCCAATCGCCGGAAAAATGCCAGGCCGAAATTACTAACAAAGGAATCACAAGTACCTCGGGAGATACGAACCATATTCCAACCATTGCAAGAGATAATAGAAAATACGATAAGGAAAATACCATAAGCCCTCCGGCACCCTGCCAAAATCCGGCGCGTCTGGCAATAGCTGGATCGATAGCGCCGTGCGGGAGACCAGTAATCGCAAGAAGGGAAATGAGTATAGCGAGCTGTCCTGACAAGTTGTCGTGTAACCAAAAGTTATAAGCCAAAATCGCCAAAGACATCATCGCGCTAAAAGCAATTCTTTTGGGCCATCTTTCTATAACGCTTTGCGCCATTTGCCACCTCTTTTTCTGGTTGATAAACCCCGAAATAAATCAACCAAAACAGTTCGCACAAGAGGCCACTTGGGTAAACTTACGATCACAGCAAGCACATCTGTTCTGTTAGGACAATCGGTAAGAAAGCGTAAAAGGCGATCAGGCTTCACATTGCGTGCAAGTGATAAAAACAATTCGGGCGCAAGCGTAGGATCATCTCGAATCGTACAAAGAAAAATGTTGTCCATCCAGGCTAGTTTAGCACTGTCGGAAGGAAAGCTTTGGCACTGCCCCGAAGCCAGTATTGTCTTCGCACACATGTCCGCCCAGCCCTGTATGCGTTGAAAAGCATACCCCGTTGAGGGGCGAGCGGCACCGACTCCTATTCCAGTCCGCAACCACCGTGGGTCTGCTGCCTCAACTTGTGGCGCTACGCCCATTGGTATTACACCTGACTCCTCGCGGGTTATCTTGTATTTACTCTGATCGCTAATATGATTAGCTAGTTCAAGAGCCGCTTCTCGCAAAGTCTCAGGCGCCAACGGAGCACCCGAAAAACGGGTCACCTCTACCAAAATCGACTTTTCATCAATCGGTAAAATATAATTGAAGAGAAATCCATCACTGTCAGCCCGCATATCCTCCATTACTCTCGCTATATCTTCAATAGCATTTTTTGTGGTCAGCTCGATTTCGATACCATAAAATATTTGTTTTAATGTAGCTTTATTCATATCGAAAGAATCTGGAACGCGAGTATCAACGACTTGCTCTGCGCTGATTGAACCGCTGTCTAGGGTGACTTCGACGTTGCTGGGGTTAGGTGTAACACCTGTCACTCGTGTATTTTTTAGAAGTGTGATCTGCTCGTGCTTTGATATTAGTTGCTCGGCTTGATCATAAAATCGAATTGAGGGGACATAATTATATTGCCACCCCGATTTAGAACTATGCTTATGTTGCTCCAACTTCGTCCCGAACTCCCACGTAGGCCAGGACTTTGCGACGAGGTTTTTATTCACCTTGTTTTCACGCTCCCAGAAGCACCACGACCTATCATCGATGTATTGAGCACGCGGCTCAATTATAAGGGTTTTAGGTGCATGACTAGGCTTAGTCACCCGTTTACAGATTGCCATAGCCAAAGCAAGCCCTGCGCACCCGCCGCCAATAATGACTAAATCATAACTGGATGAATTTTCGCTAAGCAGAGGCGTGTGCATTTGGAAGATCTTCTAAGTGTAAATGGAGTGACTGCACGTGCGGCACGTAAGTTCGACTGCGACGGCTCGACAGGGCTAACTTTAATGCCACACGAAACTTGCGCGGCAGCGTGACATGCGCGCGCCCTAAAAAAGGATCATATTCTTGCTCGCCTAAGACTACACCGATTTCTCGGTAAACTTTCGCGGCTATTGAGATCGCAATTTTAGAGCGGGGAGGTAAAAATCTCAGGCCCTCCGAGCCTGAATCATAATAATGCTCGGCGAGTTGCAGAAGTTTCTCTACCGCCGCTTGGATCACGCTGCTGTGAGAATTACCGGGCACTGTAAGAGCCTGTGGTGAGATGTCGCCAATCCATTGAGCCGGGATGTATCTCCGACCCCGCAAAGCGTCCTCTCGAATATCTCTAGCAATATTGGTCAGTTGCATTCCGATTCCAAGATCGATCGCATGGACTCTAGCTCTTGGTTCCGAAACGTCAAGCACGTCACACATCAACAGACCTACAGTCCCTGCTACTCTATAGCAATAACGCACCAGCTGCGCAGTATCTTCGACAATGACCGGTTCTAAATCAGATTCAATGCCTTTAATTAGCTCTGAAATAACCTTCGGCTGCATTCGACTGTCTGAGGCCAGACAAATGAAATCCTGAATCACAGGATGACTACTACGCCCAATTTTTAGCTCTTTTTTAAATTGCTCTAGCTGAGCCCTTGCTGTATCTGAGTTCAAGGTCTCATCAACGAGGTCGTCTATGAAGCGACAGAACCTGTAGAGCCTCGCGCTGCCCTCTAATTGATCTCGGCTAAGGAAATGGCCCGCAAACCTGAAGGACTTACCATGCTGGCCCAGCACGCTTAGAGCCGAACCTATAGATTTATCTGATTGATTCATAGTCCGATTGAATGCACAGTTAAGCAGCCTCGTTATTTCTAGTGTGATGCGCATCTGGAACGAGTCGATCGAGAACCTTAGCTGAACTCACGACGCCAGGTAATCCTGCCCCTGGGTGAGTGCCCGCACCTACTAAGAACAAGTTCTCGGGCCCCTCTGATTTATTATGATATCGAAACCACGCTGATTGTGAGAATAACGGCGCCACTGAGAACCCAGCACCTCCCTCACTCAAGTAGTCATGTGCAAAATCTTCAGGTGTCATAAAAAAGTCTGTCACCAGATGACGTTCGAGATCAGGCAACATAGTCTGACTCATAGATTCAATGATGCGGTTGCGAAGTATTGCTCCTTGGGTTGCCCAATCTATGCCTGCATTGAGATTGGGAACTGGCGCCAGCACATAGAATGAGTCACAACCTTCGGGTGCAAAACTCGGGTCTGTCGCCGTCGGACGGTGCAAATAGAGCGAAAAGTCTTCTGGTAAAGACGAGCCTTTGAAAATCTCAGTAAGTAACTCCCTATATCGCTGACCCAACCAGATAGTATGGTGCGCTATATCGGGGTAGATTTTATCAGTCCCAAAATAGAGAACAAAAAGGCCCATCGACAAGGCATGGTGCTGGGTCTTTTTCCGCGCTAACCAAGATTGCTGCGAGGGCTGAAGCATATTTTTGTAAAGATGCTTTGGATCGACATCGGAGACAACAACATCAGCTTCAAACCTATTGCCATCTTCGAGGAGCACGCCGCAAGCCTTGTTTTCCTCAACCAGTATCTCCTGAACCGTGGAATTCAGATGGATCTCAATACCGAGCTCCTTCATGAGTTTGGCAAGGGCATCGACTAAGGCGCCGGTGCCACCCATTGCGAAGTGGATGCCCCAACGACGCTCCAAGAAATGAATTAATCCGTAGATGCTAGTCGTATCAAAAGGATTTCCACCCACAAGCAGAGGTTGAACTGAGAAAGCCTGTCTTAATTCGGAGTTTTGGATATAAGCACACACCATCTGCCATACGGTACGGTAGCACTTTAGCCTAATTAATGCGGGTATTTGAGCAAACATTGCGGTTATTTTATGGAACGGCTGGTCAGCTAATTCCGTAAAGCCGAGGTCGAAAATCTTTTCCGAATGCGCCACCAGACGGCGATATCCGCTCACATCTCTTGGATCAAACCGAGCTATCTCAGCCTCTGTATCCTCAATATCTCCACCGTAATTAAAGATTTTTCCATCTGAAAACTGAAACCGATACCACGGATCTAGCGCCTTAAATTTAACGTAGTCTTCGCGATGCCGGCCGTGAAGTGAAAAAAGCTCATCGAACAAAAATGGCGCTGTGATTACAGTCGGGCCGGCATCAAATTTGTATCCATCTCGCTCGAACACCTGGGCTCTGCCTCCCAATCGAGGGCAGCGATCAACAATCTGGACCCGATAACCTTTAGCGCTGAGTCGAATAGCAGAAGCCATTCCTCCAAAACCACCCCCTACAACAATCGCGCGAATCATGCAGCCTCTTTTTCGAGCACCGCTAGAAGTGTGACGCAGTTCTCGCAGAGTAAATTGGCACAGCCATTTGGTAATTTGGACGCACTCTTTAAGGCCTGTGCCAGGTAAGAGTGAGCCAGATCCTCCGCCCTGTTATCCGGTATACCTGACAGCCCCTTCTCGTTGACTAATTGAGCCAAGTTAAAGTGATTGTCGGCGCATCGGTCTTTAGAAAGGTCTTGGATATCATCGAAAATTTGATAGCCCACTCCAAATAACGAACCTGTTTCTCCCGCAAGGTCAACATAGTCCTCATGGCCTGCGAGGATAAGCGGCAACTGCAGACTAAGGGAAAATAGAGGTCCAGATTTGTCTGCCGCTATAGCGATTCCCTCAGTTATGCTTTCCGATTGGTTACGACTCAGATCCTTCATTTGACCTTGCAGCGTTTTCACGACCGCTTGGTGCATTGTGGATATCAACTGCTGAACTGAAGATACTCCATCAATGTTAGCTACCAGCGCATAGGCGTTCGATAACAACAGATCCGTTGCATTTATGGCCAGGTCCGGCCCGAATTTTTTCCAAACCGCAGGTTTGCCGCGCCTTAGATCATCTCGGTCCTGAAGATCATCCTGAATTAGAGAGGCGTTATGTAAACTTTCTACGGCAGCGGCAAGATGTGCTGCTTTGTCCGGGGAAATGTCAAGTGCCAAGCTAGCCGCTAAAGACAGCGACATGCGAGCCCCTGACCCCGGATTCGAGAGATGGTAGTCAACTGCATCATATAAACTAGTCTCTGGGGTGAGACCTGAAAGTGCCGACTGGTGAGAGAGAACCTGACTTTTTATCAATAGTTTCTTTAGCTCAGACTCTATTTTTGGCTCCATAACACCCTCCCAGTAATATTTTTTATCTTCTCTCTCATAGCTTAGGCCCAAAGTTCGATGTTTTACAGCCATGTTAGCCAAAAACACGCCGTTTTTTACTGAAAAGTGCATATTTTTTACATTTTTTCAACAACACTGTCGTCCTCTGCGTATGAACCTTAGTATTTACAGGTCACATAATTAAGGATAATATCAACTTTTTTACAATTCCGGGAGAGAGAGGCAATGAAAAAATTATGTAAATATATAATAGCATTTGCGGGACTCACGACAGGTCAGGCGGTCTTGGCTGCGTCCGGTGACTCGATGATGCTTGAGTCCGGTGACTTCGTCGGCTATTCGTTCTGGTTGATTTCAATGGCCCTTGCAGCGGCGACGGTTTTTTTCCTGATGGAATCGCTTCGAATGGGCGGAAAATGGGCAACTTCACTCACCGTTAGCGCGCTAGTCACGTTTATTGCAGCGTTCCACTACTTCTACATGCGCGAGGTATGGGTTTCAACGGGCAACACACCAACTGATTTTCGCTATATTGACTGGTTGCTGACTGTGCCCCTGCTAATGATAGAGTTCTATCTCATACTCTCTGCCATCACAAAGGTGGCTGGTGGAGTGTTCTGGCGTCTACTGATTGGCACGCTGGTTATGCTGATCCCCGGATACATGGGCGAAGCGGGCTACATGAACGCGACACTCGGCTTTGCAATAGGCATGTTAGGGTGGGCCTTCATTCTCTATGAAATTTTTGCCGGCGAAGCGAGCCGGGTCGCGGCCAGCGCAGCTCCGCCTGCTGTTCAGAAATCTTACAATCTGATGAAGTGGACTGTTACGATCGGATGGGCTATTTATCCCATAGGTTACTTTTTTGGCTACCTCGCTGGAGGTACTGACATGGGCACACTTAACATAGTTTACAACTTGGCTGACGTACTGAACAAGATCGCGTTTGGTCTGTTTATC
Source organism: uncultured Pseudomonadales bacterium (assembly GCA_905478195.1). Lineage (GTDB taxonomy): Bacteria > Pseudomonadota > Gammaproteobacteria > Pseudomonadales > Pseudohongiellaceae > UBA9145. The sequence continues at coordinate 368 of CAJQHM010000030.1, read as the reverse complement.
TGGTACGCCGCTAATGAAGAAATGGCGGATGCTTAGGGCCTATTAGAATAAAACCCAAGGCGCATTGTGCGCTTTGGGTTTTATAACAAAATCTTGCTCAAGAAGTTCTCTTCTCCCCACCCCTTCTTTTTCTAAATCAGCTTTTCGCATGTTTGTGGAGCAACCTGACTCAAGCGTGACAAATAGAATGCCCCCGCCCCCTATTTGACTCCACTCCATAGTGACAGGTGAGGTGAAAGAAGAAGGATGTAGTCTCTGTGTAGTCTTTGGAGGGAAATTACTTGGGTCAAAGAGGCGCAGTTGCTGCAACCCCTTGATTTAATTGGTGGGCCCACAGGGACTCGAACCCCGGACAAACGGATTATGAG